>CALMSQ010000514.1:0-21782 GCA_937872345.1 uncultured Burkholderiales bacterium
CCCGACGCCGACTTTCGCGCCGAGGCGATCGTGGCGATGCTGGCGAGCGGCGGAGCGCCGACGGCGCCGTTCGCGCCACAGGCCGCCGATGCCGAGCCCGCCGTGGCCACGGCCGGGGCGGCCCATGGCGACGCCGTCGTGGGCCTCGCCGCGCGCGAGTTGCCGTCGGAGCCGCCCCGACTGCGGCGTCGCCTGGCGGTGTTCGTCGAGGACGCGAGCTGGCAGACGCCTGTGCTCAAGGCGGCTTCGCGCGCCGGCTTCGACGCCGACATCCGCGCGCTGCCGTTTCCGCTGCCCGCGCCCATCGACCTGCTCGGCGCGCGCCGCGGCAATGCCGCGGGCCGGTGGTTCGCGGACATCGACTGGCGCGCCTGGCGCGTGCCGGCGATCTTCGGCGGAGCCAGCCTGGCCGCGGCCTTGCTCGGACTGAACCTGCACTGGGGCGCGCTCGCGCAGGAGCGCGCGGCGCTGAAGGCGCAGATCGAGCGAAGCTTCCGGCAGGCGTTTCCGAACACGCAGCTGGTCGTCGATCCGCTGCTGCAGATGCAACGCGAGGTCGCCAGCCTGCGCACTCGCGCGGGCCAGGCCGGACCCGAGGATTTCGTGCCGCTCGTCAGCCGCTTTGCGCTCGCGCTGGGCGGGCAGGCCACCGATTCGCTGGCGAGCGTCGAGTATCGCGACGGCCGCCTGCGGGTGCGCTTCCAGCCCGGCTTCTACGAGGCGCGTTCGGTGCGCGACCTGCTGCTGCGCGACAGCCAGCGGCAGGGGTTGTCGGTGAAATTCGACGGCGAGCGCGAGCCGACCGCGACCGTCGCGTTGTTGCGCTGAGCGGGGCGAGGCGATGCTCGAAACCCTGCTCCAGAGGTGGCAACTGATGACGCCGCGCGAGCGGCGCATCGTGGTGGCCGGCGCCGCGCTGCTGGTCGCGGCGGCGGTCTGGCTCTTGCTGTTCGAGCCGGCCTGGACCGGGCGGCAGCGCCTGCAGTCCGAGCTGCCCGCGATGCGCTCGCAGCTGGCGCAAGTCGAGCAGATGGCCGACGAGGCACGCCGGCTCGGCACCGTCCCCGCCGGAAGCGATTCGCCGCAGGCGGTGAGGGCGCAGCTCGAGAAGTCGATCGAAGGTGCGGGCCTGAAGCCTGCGCTGGCCCAGCTCACGCTCACCGGCAACCTGTTCGAGTTGCGCTTCAAGAGCGTCCCCTACGCCGCCTGGCTCGCCTGGCTCGATGCCGCCGCGCGCGAGACCCGCCTGCGCGTCGTCGACGCCGCCGTGACGCGCGAAACCGGCATCGGGGTGGTGTCGGTGCGCCTGGCGCTCGAAATGCCTCGCCGGGAGGCCCGATGATGCGGATGCGCCCGGGGCGAATGGTGGCCTACGCGCTGGCGGGCCTGGTCGGCGCGGCATTGACGCTGATCGCCGCGGCGCCGGCCAGTTTCGCCGACCGCGCGATCGAGCGCGCCACCGGCGGGCGGATGCGCCTGGCCGAGACCGACGGAACGATCTGGCGCGGCTCGGGCCGGCTGGTGCTGGTGGATACCGGCGCAGAGGCGGGCGGGCAGCAATCGGTGCCCGGCGTTGCGGTGCCGGGTCGGATAGACTGGGGACTGCGCCAGTTGCCGCTGCTGATCGGCCAGGTCGATGCGTCGATCCGCGTCGATGGCATGACCCAGCCGGTTCGGGTCCAGGGCGGGTACGGCGAAATCCGGGTGGGGGGCGGCTCGCTGGCGCTGCCCTCGGTCGAACTCGGCCGCATGGGCTCGCCCTGGAATACCTTGCGGCCGTCCGGCGCGCTGAGCCTGCGCTGGGAGAACCTGACACTCAAGCAAGGTGGACTGGAAGGTCGGGCGCAGATCGAGCTGCGCGACGCCTCTTCGGCGATGACTCCGGTCCGGCCGCTGGGCAGCTACCGCGTCGAGATCATCGGCCGGGGCGGGCAGGCCGACCTCGGCATCCAGACGCTGGCCGGCCCGCTGCGCTTGCAGGGCAGCGGCACCTTCAGCGCGCAGGGCGGGCTGCGATTCACCGCGGAGGCCAGCGCCGACCCGGCGGCCCAGGCAAGCCTGAATTCGTTCCTCGGCTTGATCGGCCGACGGGATGGCGAGAAGACGATCATTAAAATAGGGGCATGAGCGTGCATAACCGAGGCGGGCACAGGCCCGCGCATCCGCCGGTCGGCGGGCTGCCGCTGCGACGGATCCGCGCGCTCGCGCTGCGCGTCGCTGCGGGCGGCGCGCTGGCGCTGGCCTGCGCGGTCGGCGTGGCGCCCGCCCAGGCCCAGCCGGCGTCCGCGCCGGCCGCGGCCAACGGCGCGGCGAACGACACCGTCACGCTGAACTTCAAGGATGCCGACGTCGATTCGGTGGTCGGCGCGTTCGGGCACCTGCTCAACCGCACCTTCGTCATCGATCCGCGCGTGCGCGGCAAGATGACCCTCGAGACGCCGCGCCCGGTGACGCGCGCGCAGGCGTGGCAGCTGCTGCAGGCGGCGCTGCGTTCGCAGGGCTTCGCGGTCGTCGAGACCGGGACGCTCACCAAGATCGTTCCGGAGGCCGACGCGAAGCTGCAGGCGACGCCGGTGACCGCCGGCCGGGCCCCGTCGGCGGCCGGCGACCAGGTCGTGACGCAGATCTTCCGGCTCAACTACGAGTCGGCCACCAACCTGGTGCCGGTGCTGCGGCCGCTGATCTCGCCCAACAACACGATCGTCGCGTATCCGAACAACAACTCGCTGGTCGTCACCGATTACGCGGCCAACCTGCAGCGGATCGCGCGGATCGTCGCGACGCTCGACAGTCCGTCGACCGGCGAAGTCGAGGTCGTGCCGGTCGAATACGCGGTGGCCAGCGACATCGCCGTCGCGGTGTCGCGCCTGCTCGAGGATGCCTCGCGCGGCGGCCCCGGCGCGCAGGTCGACCCGGGCCAGCGGGTCGCGGTGCTCGCCGATCCGCGGCTGAACTCCATCCTGATCCGCGCTGCCAGCCCGGCCAGGCTGAACCTGGCCAAGAGCCTGATCGCGCGGCTCGACCAGCCGAGCGCCAGGCCCGGCAACATCAACGTGGTCTACCTGCGCAACGCCGAGGCGGTGAAGCTCGCGCAGACGCTGCGCGGCGTGCTGGGCGGCGAGGGCGGGGGCGGCGGCTCGTCCGGCCCGCTGACGACCTCGCAGACGCCGCCGTCGCAGATGCCGCAGGGCTCGGCGCTGCAGACCGGCCAGATGGGCACGCAGGGGCAGACCGCGGCCACGTCGCCGCTTCAGCCCTCGAGCAGCGCGCCGGTCACCGTGAACGCGGGCGGCGCGATCATCGCGGCCGATCCGGCGACGAACTCGCTGATCATCACCGCGCCAGAGCCGGTCTACCGCAACCTGCGCGCCGTGATCGACAAGCTCGACGCGCGGCGTGCGCAGGTGTTCATCGAGTCGCTGATCGTCGAAATCAGCGCCGAGAAGGCCGCCGAGCTCGGCGTGCAATGGCAGTTCCTGGGATCGCCGCAGGGGTCGACGCGGGTCATCGGCGGCACCAACCTGCCGGCGCGCGGCACCGGCTCGAACATCCTCGACGTCGCCGCCAACGTCGGCTCGGTCGGCACCGGCCTGAACCTCGGGGTGGTGCGCGGCACGATCAACGTCCCCGGCGTGGGCGAGATCCTCAACCTGGGCTTTCTCGCGCGGGCGCTGCAGAGCGGCGCCAACGCGAACATCCTGGCCACGCCCAACCTGCTCACCCTCGACAACGAGGAAGCGCGCATCGTCATCGGCCAGAACGTGCCTTTCGTGACCGGGCAGTACTCGACGAACGCGACCACTGGCGCCTCGCTCAACGCGTTCCAGACCATCGAGCGCAAGGACGTCGGCACGACGCTGCGCGTCAAGCCGCAGGTGTCCGAATCGGGCACCGTCAAGCTGCAGATCTTCCAGGAGGTCTCAAGCGTCCAGAGCACGACGTTGTCGGCGGGCATCATCACGAACCGGCGCGCGATCGAGTCCAACGTGCTGGTCGACGACGGGCAGATCATCGTGCTCGGCGGCCTGATCGAGGAGAAGATCGAGGGCAACGAGGACAAGGTGCCGGGGCTCGGCGACGTGCCGGTCGTAGGGCAGCTGTTCCGCTACGACTCGCGCAGGCGCGTCAAGACCAACCTGCTGGTGTTCCTGCGGCCGGTGATCGTCCGCGACGGCGCCGACGCGCACGGCATCACCGCGGATCGCTACGACTACATTCGCGGCGTGCGCGGCGATTCGGCGCTGCCGTCGCACTGGGCGCTTCCCGACATGAAACCGGACCCGATGCCGCCGATGCCGTCGCCGCCGGCGCGCTCGCCCAAGGCGCCCGCAGGTCCGGCCCCGGAAGGCTCGGCAGCGCCGCAGGGTCCGGCCGCTCCGCAGGGCTCGGTCGCTCCGGCTGCCGCCGACATGGCGACGCAGGCGCCCGCTCCGGTGTCGGCATCGCGGCCCAGCACCGTCATCCAGACCGCGCCGAACGAGGTCGTCGTGCCGCTGCGTCCTGGCACGTCGCTGGTCCCCGCGCGCAGCGACTGAGCGCCGAGCCCATGGCCACCGTCTCGCCGGCCCGCTACGTCCCCTACGGATTCGCCCGCACGCACCAGGTGCTCGTCACCGGCGTGTCGGGCGACGCGGTCGAGGTGTGGATCGGCGACCGAACGCCGCGCCAGGCGCTGGCCGAGCTCTCGCGCACGCTGCCGCTGCGACTGGTCACCGTGCACAAGCCCGAAGCCGAGCTCGCCGCGGCGATCTCGCGCGCCTATTCGCAGCAGGAGGGGTCGGCCGCGTCGGTGGTCGACGAGGTGGAGAGCGACCTCGACCTGTCGCGCCTGCTGCAGGACATCCCGAAGATCGAGGACCTGCTCGAGGCCGAGGACGACGCGCCGATCATCCGGATGATCAACGCGCTGCTCACGCAGGCGAGCCGCGACGGCGCGTCGGACATCCACATCGAGCCGTTCGAGACGACCTCGCTGGTGCGCTTCCGCATCGACGGCACGCTGCGCGACGTGGTGCGTCCGCGCCGCGAGCTGCACGCGGCGCTCATCTCGCGGATCAAGATCATGGCGCAGCTCGACATCGCCGAGAAGCGCCTGCCGCAGGACGGCCGCATCACGCTGCGCATCGGCGGGCGGCCGATGGACGTGCGCGTCTCGACGCTGCCGACCGGGCACGGCGAGCGCGCGGTGCTGCGGCTGCTCGACAAGGAAGCCGGCCGGCTCGACCTCGCCAAGCTGGGCATGAGCCCCGGCACGCTGACGGCGTTCGATCGGCTCGTCCACCAGCCGCACGGCATCGTGCTCGTGACCGGGCCGACCGGCTCGGGCAAGACGACCACGCTGTACGCCGCGCTCGGGCGGCTCGATTCGTCGACGACCAACATCCTCACGGTCGAGGATCCGATCGAGTACGACCTCGAGGGCATCGGCCAGACGCAGGTCAACGCGCGCATCGACATGACGTTCGCGAAGGCGCTGCGCTCGATCCTGCGGCAGGACCCAGACGTCGTGATGATCGGCGAGATCCGCGACCTCGAAACCGCGCAGATCGCGGTGCAGGCGTCGCTCACCGGCCACCTGGTCCTGGCCACGCTGCACACGAACGACGCCGTCTCGGCGGTCACGCGCCTCATCGACATGGGGATCGAGCCGTTCCTGCTGTCGTCGTCGCTGCTCGGCGTGGTCGCGCAGCGGCTGGTGCGCAAGCTGTGCACGCAATGCCGGCAACCCGATCCGGTCACCCGCGGCTGGCGCGCGGTGGGCTGCCTGTCGTGCAACCGGACGGGCTTCCAGGGCCGCACCGGCATCTACGAGCTGTTCACCGTCGACGACGAGATCCGCGGGCTCGTTCACCGCAACGCGGCCGAGACCGAGATCCGCGCGGCGGCGCTGCGCGGCGGCATGCTGTCGATGCGCGACGACGGTCGCCGCTGGGTCGAGGCCGGTGTCACGTCGGCCGACGAGGTCGTGCGCGTGACGCGCGACTGACCGCGCGACCGCCGCCATCGCATCGTGCCGGCCTACCGCTACGAAGCCGCCGAGCCTTCGGGCCAGCTCGCGCGCGGGATCATCGACGCCGATTCGCCGCGGCACGCGCGCAACCTGCTGCGCGAGCGCGGGCTCACGCCGCTCGAGCTGAACCCGGTCCAGCCGACTGGCGCGAGCGCCGGCCTGCGCGTGCTCACCGGCAAGCTCGGGGCGGCGGAACTCGCGCTCGCCACGCGCCAGCTGGCGAGCCTGCTGTCGGCGCGCCTGCCGATCGAGCAGGCGCTCAACGCCGTGGTCGAGCAGGCCGACCGGCACGTGGTGCGCGACCGCTTCGCGGCGGTGCGCAGCGAAGTGATCGGCGGGCAGACGCTCGCGCAGGCGCTGGCGAAGTTCCCGCGCGACTTCCCCGACGTCTACCGGGCGCTGGTTGCGGCGGGCGAGCAGTCGGGCGACCTGGCGCTGGTGATGAACCGGCTGGCCGACTACGTCGAATCGCGCACCGCGCTGTCACAGCGGATCATGCTCGCGTTCACGTATCCGGCGATCGTCACCGTGGTGGCGACGCTGGTGATCATCGCACTGCTCACCTACGTCGTGCCGCAGGTGGTCGGCGTGTTCACGCAGACCCGCCAGCAGCTGCCTTTCCTCACCGTCGCGCTGATCGCCACGTCGGATTTCGTGCGCGAGTGGGGGCTGTGGCTGCTGGCGCTGCTGGTCGCGGCCTTCGTCGCTTTCCGCCTTGCGTTGCGCGCGCCGACGTTTCGCCTGTCCTGGGACCGCCGGATGCTGGCGATGCCGATCGCCGGCCGGCTGATCCGCGGCCTGAACACCGCGCGCTTCGCCTCGACGCTGGGCATCCTCACGAACAGCGGCGTGCCGCTGATCCGCGCGCTCGAGGCCGGCGCGCGCACGCTGTCGAACGAGTCGATGAAGACGAACGTGCAGGACGCGATCTCGCGGGTGAGGGAGGGGTCCCCGCTGTCGCGCGCGCTGAAGGCGGGCGGGCAGTTCCCGCCGATGATGATCCACATGATTGCCAGCGGCGAGGCCACGGGCGAGCTGCCGCAGATGCTCGAGCGCACCGCGACCACGCTGTCGCAGGAGACCGAGCGGCGCGCGCTCACGCTCACCAGCCTGCTCGAGCCGCTGCTGATCCTGCTGATGGGCGCGGTCGTGCTCGTCATCGTCCTCGCGGTGATGCTGCCGATCATCGAGATCAACCAGCTGGTGCGCTGAGCGCGCCGCTCACGAGGAGAACGCGATGCCCGGCGTGGCCGGCCCGACCAGCGCCGACCGGTATCCGCTGCTGCTCGCCGGCCTGACCGCGGCCGTCGCGACGGTGGGCGCGACCATCTTCGCGATCTCGCCGCTGCTCTCCGACATCGCGGCGGCCTTCGGCATCGCGCCGGCGCGCGCGGGGCGGCTGATCGGCGTCTACAGCCTGTCGATGGCGATCGTGGCGCCGACGGTCGGGCTGCTCGCGCGGCGCCTGCCGCGGGCGCGCGTGATCGTCGCCGGGTTGCTGCTTTTCGCGCTCGTCTGGCTGCTGGCCGGGTGGACGCGTCGGTTCGACGCGTTGCTCGCGCTCACGCTGCTCGCCGGCGCGGCGACCGGCGCGGTGATCCCCGCCACCTACGCGTACGCGGGCGACCTGTCGAGCTTCGCGCATCGCGGGCAGGTGATGGGCCGCATCGTCAGCGGCTGGTCGATCGCGATCCTGCTCGTGGTGCCGCTGATGGCGATCGCGTCGCAAACGATCGGCTGGCAGGCCGCGTTCGGCGCACTGGCTGCCGCGGCGCTGCTCACTGCGGCCCTGCTGGCGTTCGCGCCGAGGCCAGGCCCTGGCGCGGCGAGCTCGGCGGCCGCCGAGCTTCCGGTGGGCCCCAGCCTGCGCCGCGTCGCGTCGCACCGCGCGACGCTCGTCGTGCTGGCCGTCAACGGCATCGACATGGGCGCCTTCTACGCCGTCTACGCGTTCCTCGGCAGCGAGATGCGCCGCGCCAACGACTGGGGCGCCGCGCCGGCCGGCATGGCCATCGCCGCGTACGGCGTGGGCCTGCTGATCGTCACGCTGAACGGGCGCCTCATCGATCGCTTCGGCAAGACGCGCAGCGCGGTCGCTTCGCTGGCCGCACTGGGCCTCGTGCTGTCGGGGCTGCCGTGGCTGGTCGGCACGCCAGCGCTGCTGGTGCCCGGCTTGATCGCCTGGGGATGCGTGCAGGGCGTGTTCTTCACCGCGATCACGTCGCTGGCCACCGAGCAGATTCCCGAGTTGCGCGGCGTGGTGACCGCGATGCTGAGCGGCGCGACCTATTTCGGGGTCACGCTGTTCTCGCCGCCGGCCGTGCTGCTGTTCGAGCGCTTCGGGTTTCCCGCGGTGGGGGCGTTCGCGGGCCTTGCAAGCCTCGCGGGGGCGGCGCTGCTGGCGTGGCCGGGGGCGCGCGTGGCGGCGGTCGAGGGTCGATAGCCCGAGCCTGGCCGCGAACGCGGATCGGCGCTACAGGCGCAGCGCGCCCGCGTAGCCGGTCAGCTCGAGGTAGCCTCGCCCGACCTCGCGGCCGGCCTCGAGCACGCGCACCGCGCCCTCCCAGTAGATCGTGCCGGTGCTGGCGCGCGCGTCGAGTTCCTGGTCGTCGAAGAGCGGCTCGAGCTCGAGCGCGCGCGCCCCGACCTCGAGCCGCATCGCCACCGGATAGCGCGCGCCCGTGCGCGGCGAGGTCCAGCTGCGCGACGGCACGAAGCGCACGGCCGGATCGGGCGCGGAGGGTGCCACGCCGCCCGGCGCGAACCAGCGCGCATACGACCACGCGATGCCGCCGTCGCTGCGCCGGATCCTGAACGCGGCGAGCGCCGAGCCGTCGTCGAGGTTCAGGCCGACCCAGTCCCATCCGTCGGCGACGGCATCGAGGATCTCGCTGGACCACTCGTGGTCGAGCCAGGCGACGCCCTCGACGCCGACGCGCGCGCCGTCGACGCGGAACTCGCCGGTCGTGCGCAGTTGCGGCCGACTGTAGTACCGGCTCGCCTGCCGCTCGGCCGGGCCCTTGCGCGAGAAGCCCCCGTCGCCTTGCAGCGCCGGCGGGCCCTGGGGCGCGGCCTCGAGCGCCAGCGAGAACTGCCGGTCTTCGATGCGGGCACGATAGCGATCGGCGGCGTCACGCCCGAGCGACCACCGTCCGACGTGCACGTCGGTGTCGTGCACCGACGCGCCGGCCAGCCCGAACCCCTCGCGCGCGGCGCGCTGCGCGTGCAGCAGCCGGCCGCGTTCGGGCAAGGCCAGCGCGGCGTGCGCGAGCAGCAGCTGGGTCGGCGCGAAGCGGCTGGGGTTCGCGGCGTCGTGGCGCGTGCGCGAACGGAAGAAGGTGACCTGCACGCCGAGTGGCTCGCCGCGATGCGGGCCGTCGAGGCGGCGAAGCCAGCCGGTCAGGTACCACCACTCGGTGCGCCAGGCGGGATGCGCGCCGTGGTCGCGCGGAAAGACGAGCGCCGCGCCACGCTCGACGGGCGGATAGTAGGCGGCGTCGGCGGCTGCGGCCTTCGCACGCGTCGCGCTCCCCGCGCCCGCGGCGCCCGCGCACAGCGCCAGCGCCGCGAGCAGGTGCCTGCGCGCAGCGTTCGCGAGCGCGCTCACCAGTCCTCCCGCAGCGCGCGCACCGGCGCGTCGGACATCGCCGAGCGCGCCGCGAGCACCGCCGCGCCGACGCCGAGTGCGAGCAGCGCCGCCGCCGCGAGCGCCAGCAGGCCCGCCGGCCAGGACACCTCCATGGTCCAGTGGAACGACTGTGGATTGACGCGGCGGATCAGGACCATCGCGATCGTCGCGCCGAGCAGCGTTCCCCAGGCGGTCGCGATGCCGATCTGCAGCGTCGCCTCGACGGCGAACAGCGACGCCACCTCGCGCCTGCGAAGGCCGAGGTGGCGCAGCACGCCGAACTCGCGCGCGCGCGCCAGTCCCTCCGCGGCCCACGCCGACGCGACGCCAAACAGCGCGACCACGATCGCGATCGCCTCGAGCGCGTAGGTGACCGCGAAGCTCCGATCGAAGATGCGCAGCGACAGCGCGCGCAGCTCGCCGGTGGCGCGAAGCTCGAGCCCGGCGACGTCCGACAGCGAGTCGCGCAGCCGCGCGATCGCCGCAGCGGGCGGCTGCGTCGCCTCGAACCACAGCGCGGCGTCGCTGGCCGATGCGTCGCCGGTCAGCGCGCGATAGTCGGCTGCGTCGAGCACCACCGCACCGTGCTGGCGCGCGTAGTCGCGCCAGACCCCGGCGACGAAGAAGCGCTGCGTCGCGGCCGACGGCAGCGGAAGCTCGATGCGGCGCCCCGGAGCCCAGCCGTACAGGTCGGCCGCGGCCTCGCTCACGTAGACCGCGACGTCGCCGGGTGGCGTCGCGCGCAGCTCGCCGGTGATCGCCAGCCGCCGCTCGGGGTGTTGCGGGTCCAGCGGGCGCGCGATCAGCACCAGCGGCGGACGCGACGTGTCCAGCGTCAGCTCGAGATTCCTGGAGAACTCCGCGCGAGCGACGCCCGGCGCGCGGGCGAGTCGCTCCCGGAGGGTGGGATCGATCGCCGCGCTGGCCGCGCCGCTGGCGATGCGCACGTAGGCATCGGCCGGAAGCACGACGGCCAGCCAGCGGTCGACCGAATCGCGGAAGCTCGACACCATGATCGCCATCGCGCCGGCCAGCGCGACGCTGGCGACGATCCCGGACATCGCGGCCGACGCGCTCGCGGGCGCGCCGTGCAGCCGGTACGCCGCCAGCCACGCGATCGGCCCGACGGCGCGCGTCGAGGCGACCCGCGCGACGACGCGCGAACACGCTGCCACCACGCGCGGCACCAGCGCGATGCCGCCGGTGAGCCAGGCGGCGATCGCCGCATACGAAGGCCAGGGCAGGCCGTCGACCGGTGGCAGCGCCAGCGCCACCGCGCCCAGCGCGAAGCACGCGAGCGGCCACGCCAGCCCGGCCACGCCGCTTCGCACCTGAAGCGTCTCCTCGACGCTGCCTGCGCGCAGCGCGCGCGCGCCCGGCATGCGGCTCACGGCGAGCGCAGGCACCAGCGCGCCCAGCAGCGCGGTCAACACGCCGGCGGCGAAGAAGGCGGCCAGCGACGGTGCGTCGATCGCCAGGGCTGGCCGGCTGCCCGCGAAGTAGCCGCCGCCGAGGTCGCCGCCGACCCACGCCAGCAGCACGATGGCCAGGCCGATGCCGGCGAGCGCGCCGAGTGCCGCGCCGGCGGCGCCCAGGAGCAGCCCCTGGCCGAGCACCTGCGCGACGACGAGCCGCGAGCGCGCGCCGAGCACGCCCAGCAACGCCAGTTCGCGCTGCTGGCGGGCGACACCGAGCGCCAGCGTCGCGTAGACGATGAAACCGCCGGTGAACAACGCGACCAGCGCGAGCATGCTCAGGTTCACGCGATACGCGCGCGAGAGGTTCGACATGCGCTGGCGGCTCGCGTCGGGGGCGGTCCAGACGGCGTCCGGCGGCAGGCGGGCCTCCCAGCGAGCGCGGATGCGCGAGAGGTCGCTGCCGTCGGGAAAGCGCAGGTCGAGTCGCGAAAGACGACCGAGCCAGCCCAGGCGCCACTGCATCGCGCCGAGGTCCATGACGGCGAGCCGTTGTCCGGCCGCGACTCCGGGCAGGTTGCCTGCGATGCGCAGCGCGACCACGCGGGTGCCGACGCGCAACCTCAGTGTGTCGCCTTCGGCGAGGCCGAGCGTCGACAGCGCGGCGTTCGACAGGAATACCGTGTCGTCGGCAAAGAGCGGCGATGCAGCGCCGGCGTCCTCGGTCGCGCTCGCGGCTGGCAGCAGCGCCGGAGTCACGTCGGCAGCGCGGAACACGTCGAGTCCGATCACCCGCAGCGTCGCGGCGGGCCGGTCGGCGAGCGCGAACGTCGCGTCGATCACCGGGCTCACCGACGCGCCGCCCGCGTCGGCGGCCAGCCGCGCATACAGCGCTTCGTCGAAGCTGCCTGCGCGCGCGGCGACCTGCGCCTGCGCCTCGCCGTTGACCGTCGACATCGCCGTGGCGAACTCCTCGAGTGCCGACCGGTTGACCAGGTGAATCGCGAGCGCGAGCGCGACGCCGACGGCGATTGCGAACACTGCCGTCAGTGCCCGTCCGGGTTGCGCGCGGGCCTGCGCGCGCCACAGCCAGCCGAGCAGCGCGAGCCGGCCGTCGCCGGCGCGCGCGCGCGCCGACGCGGCCCCGGTCAAGGAGACCCCCCGTCGTCGGCGTGCAGGCCGCGCGCATCGAGGCGCAGGCGGCGGTGCGCGATCGCCGCGGCCTGCGCCGAATGCGTGACCATCACGAGCGCCGCGCCGCTGGCGTCGACCAGCGACGCGATCAGCGCAAGCGCCTGGGCGGCGGTGGCCGGGTCGAGGTTGCCGGTGGGTTCGTCGGCGAGCACCAGCGAGGGCCGGTGCACCAGCGCGCGCGCCAGCGCGACGCGCTGCTGCTCGCCGCCCGAGAGCTGCCGCGGCCACGCGCCGGCCCGCCCGCCTAGGCCGACGCGCTCGAGCATCGCCGCCGCCTGCTCGAGCGCCGCGCCCGGCGCGACGCCGTTGAGCAGCAGCGGCACGGCGACGTTGCGCACCGCATCGAGGTGCGGCAGCAGGTGGAACGCCTGGAACACGAAACCGATCGAGGCGCGACGCAACAGCGCCGCCTCGTCGGCGTCGAGCGCGGACACCATCGTGCCCGAGACGCTCACCGTGCCCGCGTCGACCGGCTCGAGCCCGGCGATCACGTTGAGCAGCGTCGACTTGCCGCTTCCCGACTCGCCGAGCAGCGCCACGCGCTCGCCGGGCGCCACCCGCATGCAGACGCCGTCCAGCACGATGCGTCCGCCGAACGCCTTGCGTACGTCGGTCAGCTCGACCGCGGGAATCGTCGATCCGGACAAGGGTCGGGTGCGGGGGCGCACACGCGCCGACGGTCGCGCCGGGTCAGGCGACCACGTCGACGCCGGGTTCGCCGACGGCGAGCTCGCCGATCTCGCAAGCGGAGTCGAAGCCGTCGCGACGGAAGATCGCGAGCACTTCGTCGACAGCATGCGGCGCGCAGGCGACCAGCAGCCCGCCCGAGGTCTGCGGATCGGTGAGCAGCGTGCGCTGGCGCTCGTCGACGCCGGCGGCGAGGCGCACCTCGTGGCCGTAGCCGGCCCAGTTGCGCCCGGAGGCGCCGGTGGCGAAGCCGCGGGCGATCAGGTCGTCGACGCCGGCGATCCGGGGTAGCGCCGCCGCGGACACGCGTGCCGACAGCCGCGCGCCGTGGCAGACCTCGAGCAGGTGGCCGAGCAGGCCGAAGCCGGTGACGTCGGTCAGCGCGTGCACTGCATCGAGCTTCGACAGCGCCTGCCCGGGGGTGTTCAGCTTCGTCGTGCTGGCAACCATCGCGGCGTAGCCCTGGTCGGATAGCTCGCCCTTCTTCAGCGCGGCCGACAGCACTCCGACGCCGAGCGGCTTGCCCAGGACCAGCCGGTCGCCGGGTCGCGCGCTCGCGTTGCGCTTGATCCGGTCGGGATGCGCGAGGCCGAGCACGACCAGGCCGTAGATCGGTTCGACCGAATCGATCGTATGGCCGCCGGCGATCGGAATGCCGGCGGCCGCGCAGACCGACTCGCCGCCTTCGAGGATGCGGCGGATCACGTCGAGCGGCAACCGGTCGATCGGCATGGCCACCAGCGCGAGCGCCATGATCGGCGTGCCGCCCATCGCATAGACGTCGGAGATCGCGTTGGTCGCGGCGATGCGCCCGAAGTCGAACGGGTCGTCGACGATCGGCATGAAGAAATCGGTGGTCGCGATCAGCGCCTGCTCGTCGTTGAGCCGGTAGACCGCGGCGTCGTCGGAGCTCTCGATGCCGACCAGCAGTTCGGGCGGGACAGGAAGGCGCGATGCGCCCTGAAGGATTTCGGACAGCACGCCCGGGGCGATCTTGCAGCCGCAGCCGCCGCCGTGCGAAAAGGAGGTCAGTCGCGGCGCCGGCGCGATATCGGGTGCGTTCATCGTTCGGACTTCCGGGAGGAGGGGGCGGGCGCGCGCCGGGCGCGCCCGCCGGGGAGCAGATTATGCGCCAGCGCGAGCACGGCCGCCCCCTCCCGCGCGGGGGTGAAGCGGCGCGCCCGCCGTGCGCACTGTGCCCGCAGGCGCTCGAGGAAGGCCGGCTCGTCGCGGCAGCGGCGGATCAGTGCCGCCAGCGCAGCGTCGTCGCCGACGGGGAAGAATCCGTCGTAGTCGTCGCCCAGCAGCCCGACCGAGCCGCCGATCCGCGACGCGAGCACCGGCACGCCGGAGGTCACCGCCTCGATCAACACATTGGCGCCGCCCTCGATGCGTGACGGCAGCAGCAGCACGCGGCCGCGGCGGATCAGTGCGCGCGTGGCCGCGTGCGGCAGCGGGCCGCGCAACTCGATGCGCGCGTCGCGTCGCGCCGCGTCGCGCACCTGCCGCGCGAGCGCCTCGTCGAGCGCGCCGCCGACCTGGACCAGGCGCAAGCGCCGCGAGGGTGGATCGTCCAGCCTCTCGAGCGCCCGCACGGCCGTCAGCGGGTCTTTTTCGGGTCGCAGGTGGCCGACCAGCAGCAGGTCGAACGTGCGCTGGCGCGGCCTGCCCGGCGACATGGGCCGGGCCGACTGTTCGATCACCGAGGCCTTCCCGCGCAGCGGCGGCGCGAGTTCCTCGAGGCCTTGCGGCTGCAGCACCACCAGCCGCCTCGCCAGCGCGAGCGAGCGCTGCGCGCCGGGATCGCCACGGATGTCGCGGTACAGGTCGGTGCCGGTGAGCACCAGCGCGACCGGCCGGCCGGTCGCGGCGAAACCGGCGATCGCCGCCGCCGAGCGCCGCGCGTGCAGCGCGATCATGGCGTCGTCGGGCTCGCCGTTCCAGCCGCTGGCCACGCGCACGTGGAAGTCGCGCCGCAGGAAGCGCGCCCAGCGGCGCGCGGTCTGCCAGTTGCCGGTATTGGCTTCGGCCAGCGTCGGCGACACGATCAGGATGCGCGCCATCGGGGCGTTGCCCGCGGCGGGCCGTTCCGGGCGTGATACGACCCTAGGCCTCCATCCCGCCGACCACCTGGCTGAAGCCGCCGTCGACGTAGGTGATCTCGGCGGTGATGCCGGCCGCGAGGTCCGACAGCAGGAACGCCGCCGCGTTGCCGACGTCCTCGATCGTGACGTTTCGCCGAAGTGGCGCGTGGCTGCCGACGAAATCGAGGATGCGCGAGAAATCCTTGATGCCACTGGCCGCGAGCGTGCGGATCGGCCCTGCCGAGATGCCGTTGACGCGGATGCCCTGCGGGCCGAGGTCGTTGGCCAGGTAGCGCACCGCGGCCTCGAGACTGGCCTTGGCCAGCCCCATCATGTTGTAGTGCGGCAGAACGCGCACGGCGCCGAGGTAGCTCAGCGTGAGCATCGCGCCCGCGCGCCCCTGCATCAACGGCTGCGCGGCCTTCGCCAGCGCGACCAGGCTGAACGCCGAGACGTCGTGCGATACGCGGAACGCCTCGCGGCTCGCGCCGTCGAGGAACGCGCCGGCGATCGCCTCGCGCGGGGCGAACGCGATCGCGTGGACCAGGCCGTCCAGCCCGTCCCAGGTCTGGCGCAGCGACGCGAACAGCGCGTCGATCTGCGCGTCCTCGGAGACGTCGCAAGGAAAGACCAGCGACGAGCCGAACTCGGCCGCCATGTCGGTCACGCGGCCCTGGAAGCGCTCGTTCTGGTAGGTGAAGGCGAGCTCCGCGCCCTGGTCGCGACAGGCTCGCGCGATCCCGTAGGCAATCGAGCGGTTCGACAGCAGGCCGGTGATCAGGATGCGCTTTCCGGTCAGGAATCCCATACGGGGTGTCTCCGCTAGAATCTTCGACGATGACGATTGTCGCACGCGTTGCACTGGCGCTGACGCTGGGCGCCCTGGCCGGCCCGGCGCTCGCTGCCCATGGCCTCGCGTGGGGGGACACGCCCAAGTACCCGCCCGGCTTCGCGCACTTCGACTACGTGAACCCGGACGCCCCGAAGGGCGGCACGCTGAACCTGGCCGGCTACGGCTCGTTCGACAAGCTCAATCCGTTCACGCTGCGCGGGCTGCCCGCCGCGGGCCTGGGCACGCTGATGTTCGAGACGCTCGCCGAGGCCAGCGACGACGAGCCGTTCTCGATGTACGGACTGCTGGCCGACGACATCCGCTTCGCCGACGACGGCCTGTCGATCACTTTCCACCTGAACCCCCGCGCGCGCTTCTGGAACGGCGACCCCGTCACCGCCGAGGACGTCCGCCACTCGTTCGACGTGCTCACCGGCAAGCTCGCGCATCCGCGCTTCAGGCAGTACTTCGCCGACGTCGCCCGCGCGGTCGTCGTCGATCCCGCGACGGTGCGTTTCGAGTTCCGCCGCCGCAACCACGAATTGCACATGATCATCGGCATGCAGTTGCCGGTGTTCTCGCGCAAGTGGGGCGGGCAGCTGCCGTTCGACCGCGTGGTGCAGGACGAGCCGCTGACCAGCGGACCCTACCGGATCGAGCGCTTCGACTGGGGAAAGGTGATCGCGTACCGGCGCGACCCCAACTACTGGGCGCGCGACCTGAACGTGCGGCGGGGAATGTTCAACTTCGACCGTGTCGTCTACAAGTACTTCAAGGACGAGACGGCTCGGCTCGAGGGATTCAAGGCCGGCGAGTTCGACTGGGTGGCCGAGAACTCGGCGAAGAACTGGGCGCGCGGCCACGTCGGTCGCCACTACGACTCGGGCGAGATCGTCAAGCAGGAGTTCCGCCACTCGAACTCGGCCGGAATGCAGGGCTTCGTGCTCAATACGCGGCGCCCTGAGTTCGCCGACGTGCGCGTGCGCCACGCGCTCGCGCTGGCGATGGACTTCGAGTGGATGAACCGGCAGGTCTTCTACGGCCAGTACGTGCGCACCCGCAGCTATTTCACGAACAGCGAGATGGAGGCGAAGGGATTGCCTTCGGCGGCCGAGCTGGCGCTGCTCGAGCCGTTGCGCGCGAAGCTCGACCCCGCGGTGTTCGGCGAGGCGGTGATGCCGCCCACGACCGATCCGCCGTCGAGCCTGCGCCAGAACCTGCGCCGCGCGCTCGCATTGCTTGCGCAGGCCGGCTGGAACGTCGACGACGACGGCGTGCTGCGCAACGCTCAGGGGCAGGCGTTCGATTTCGAGATCCTCACCTACTCGAAGGGCCTGGAGCGCGTCGCCGTGCCCTGGGCGCGCAACCTCGAGAAGCTGGGCATCGCCGCGCACCTGCGCGTCACCGATCCCGCGCTCTACCAGAAGCGGACCGACGAGTTCGACTTCGACGTCGCGATCCACCTCTACGCGGCGAGCCAGACGCCGGGCAACGAGCTGCTCGAGCGCTTCACGTCCGCGGCCGCCGACGAGAAGGGGTCGGACAACCTCGCGGGGATCCGCGACCCGGCGGTCGACGCGATCGTGCAGCGGCTGTTGAGCAGCCGCACGCGGGCCGAGCTGGTCACGGCGGCGCGCGCCCTCGATCGCGTGCTTCGCGCCGGCTGGTACCTGGTGCCGCACTTCTATGCGCCGTCGCACCGCGTGGCCTGGCGCGCGCGGCTCGCGCACCCGGACACGCTGCCGCTCTACTACGCGGCGGAGACGTGGCTGCTCAAGACCTGGTGGGAGAAGCGCTGATGCTGGCCTACGTCGCCAAGCGGCTGCTGCTGATGATCCCGACGCTGGTCGGGATCCTGTTCGTGTCGTTCGTCATCATCCAGTTCGTTCCCGGCGGGCCGGTCGAGCAGCTGGTGCGCGAATTGCGCGGTGGGGGCGTCGGCGGCGAGGTCGCCGCGACCGGCGGCGTGTACCGCGGCGCGCAGGGCGTCGAGCCCGAGCGCATCGCCGAGTTCCGCAAGATGTACGGGTTCGATCGCCCGGCGCACGAGCGCTTCCTCGAGATGCTGAGGCGCTACGCGGTGTTCGACCTCGGCAGCAGCTACCTGCACCACAAGGGCGTCTGGCAGCTGATGGTCGAGAAGCTGCCCGTGTCGATCAGCCTGGGCGTGTGGAGTTTCCTGCTCGTCTATGCGGTGTCGATCCCGCTGGGCATCGCCAAGGCGGTGCGCCACGGCAGCCGGTTCGACCTGTGGACCTCGATCGCGATCCTGGTCGGCTACGCGATTCCCGGCTTCGTGCTCGGCGTCGCGCTGCTGGTGCTGTTCGGCGGCGGCACGTTCTGGCAACTGTTCCCGTTGCGCGGGCTGACGTCGGACAACTTCGCCGAGCTGTCGCTGGCCGGCAAGGTGCTCGACTACTTCTGGCACCTCGCGATGCCGCTCGCCTGCCTGACGGTGGGCAGCTTCGCCGTGACCACCATGCTCACCAAGAACACCTTCCTCGAGGAGATCCGCAAGCAGTACGTGCTGACCGCGCGAGCGAAGGGCCTGGCCGAAGGCAGGGTCTTCTACCGGCACGTGTTCCGCAACGCGCTGATCCCGCTGGTCACGGCCTTCCCGGCCGCTTTCGTCGGCGCCTTCTTCGCCGGCTCGCTGCTGATCGAGACGCTGTTCTCGCTCGACGGCCTGGGGCTGCTGTCGTACGAGGCGGTGATCCGCCGCGACTACCCGGTGGTGCTCGGATCGCTGTACGTGTTCTCGCTGATCGGCCTGCTCACCCGGCTGGTCACCGACCTCGCCTACACCTGGGTCGACCCGCGCGTGAAGTTCGGGGCGGCCGGCTGATGGCGACGGCGCGCCGCTCGCTGTCCCCGGGCCGCCGCGCCTGGCTGCGCTTCCGGTCCAACCGGCGCGGCTACTGGAGCCTGTGGATCTTCGCCGTCGTCTTCGGCCTGAGCCTGGTCGCCGAAGTGCTGTCGAACGACCGCCCGATCGTCGCGCGCTACGAGGGTCGCCTGTACTGGCCGCTGTTCCGGCAGTACCCCGAGACGACCTTCGGCGGGGACTTCCGCACCGCGGCCGACTACCTCGACCCGTTCATCCGGCAGCGCCTGTCGCAGGACGGGAACTGGGCGATCTATCCGCCGAACCCGTACCGGTTCGACACGATCAACTACTTCGCGCCCAGCCCGAATCCGGCGCCGCCGTCGGCGCAGAACGTGCTCGGCACCGACGACCAGGGGCGCGACGTGCTCGCGCGGCTGCTGTACGGTTTCAGGATCTCGGTGCTGTTCGGCATGGCGCTGACGGCGGTCGGCATGCTCTTCGGCATCGCAGCGGGCGCGGTGCAGGGCTATTTCGGGGGCCGCGTCGACCTGGCGCTGCAGCGCCTGACCGAGATCTGGGGGTCGATCCCCGAGCTCTACCTGCTGCTGATCCTCGCGTCGATCTTCGAGCCGAGCATCTGGATCCTGCTCGCGATCCTGTCGCTGTTCAGCTGGATGGGGCTGTCGGACTACGTGCGCGCGGAGTTCCTGCGCAACCGCCAGCTCGAGTACGTGACGGCCGCGCGGGCGCTCGGCCTGTCGAGCCTGCAGATCATCCGGCGTCACGTGTTGCCGAACTCGCTGACGCCGGTGATCGCGTTCCTGCCGTTCAGGATGAGCGCCGCGATCGTCGCGCTCACCAGCCTCGACTTCCTGGGCCTGGGGGTGCCGCAGTCGACGCCGAGCCTCGGCGAACTGCTGGCGCAGGGCAAGGCGAACCTCGACGCGTGGTGGATCTCGCTCGGCACCTTCGGGGTGCTGGTCGGCACGCTGATGCTGCTTATCTTCATCGGCGAGGCGCTGCGCGACGCGCTGGACACTCGCAAGGGCTGACGCGTGAACGCACCGGTCCACGCCGTCGCTCCAACGCCGCTGCTGTCGGTCGAGGGCCTGACGGTCGACTTCACGACCGCCAGCGGCAGCGCACGTGTCGTCGACGGCGTCGGCTTCGCGATCGGCCGCGGCGAGAAGTTCGCGCTGGTCGGCGAATCCGGTTCGGGAAAGACGGTGACCGCGCTGTCGGTGCTGCGCCTGAACGCCGACGCGCGCTACGGCGGGCGCATCGCGTTCGAGGGGCGTGACCTGCTCGGCTGCAGCGAACGCGAGTTGCGCGCCGTGCGCGGCGGCGAGATCGCGATGATCTTCCAGGAGCCGATGACCGCGCTCAACCCGCTGTATCCGATCGGCGACCAGATCTGCGAGGCGCTCGAGCTGCACGAAGGGCTCACGCGACGGCAGGCCGCGCGTCGCGCGATCGATCTGCTCGAGCGCACGCACGTTCCCGAGCCGCACAGGCGCTTCGGCAGCTATCCGCACCAGCTCTCCGGGGGGCAGCGCCAGCGCGCGATGATTGCCATGGCGCTCGCCTGCAATCCGAAGCTGCTGATTGCCGACGAGCCGACGACCGCGCTCGACGTCACGGTCCAGCGCCAGATCGTCGGCCTGCTCGACGAGCTGCAGCGCGACACCGGGATGTCGGTGCTGCTGATCACTCACGACCTGCCGCTGGTCCGCTCGTTCGCCGATCGAGTGGCGGTCATGAAGGACGGTCGCATCGTCGAGCAGGGACCGACCCGGCAGGTGTTCGAGCAGCCGCGCGACGAGTACACGCGGATGCTGGTCGACAGCCGGCCGCGCCGCTCGGTGGCCGACGTGCCGGCTGGCGCGCCGCCGCTCCTCGAAGGCCGCGGCGTGGGCTGCAGCTTCCGGCTGCGACGCGGCTGGTTCGGCGCACGCGCGTTCGACGCGGTGCGCGACGTCGACCTGCGGCTGGCGCGCGGCGAGACGCTCGGCATCGTCGGCGAATCGGGCTCGGGCAAGAGCACGCTCGGCCTCACGCTGCTGCGGCTCGCGCAGGGCGACACTTCGGGCGAGGTCGTGTTCGAAGGCCGACGCATCGACGCGCTGGGCCAGCGCGCGCTGCGACCCTTGCGGCGCGACATGCAGATCGTATTCCAGGACCCGTTCAATTCGCTGTCGCCGCGCCGTACGGTGCTGCAGATCGTGGAGGAGGGGCTCGCGCTGCATCGCCCGCAGCTCGACGCGTCGGCGCGGCGCGACGCGGTCGTCGCCATGCTCGACGAAGTGGGGCTCGATGCCGGCGCGCTCGACCGGTATCCGCACGAGTTCTCCGGCGGACAGCGCCAGCGCATCTCGATCGCGCGCGCGGTGATCCTCCAGCCGGCGCTGCTCGTGCTCGACGAGCCGACGTCGGCACTGGATGTGTCGGTGCAACGGCAGGTGCTCGACCTGCTGGCGGCGCTGCAGCGTCGCCACGCGATGGCCTACGTGTTCATCACGCACGACCTGGCAGTGGTGCGCGCGATGGCGCACCGGGTCATCGTGATGAAGGACGGCCGGATCGTCGAGGCCGGCGAGACCGGTGCGCTGTTCGCCGCGCCCCGCGAGGCGTACACGCGCGAGTTGCTCGCGGCCTCGTTGCCGGAGCTGCCCGTGCCCTTGCCCGGGGCGCGCTGACGCGGCAGGCGGTGGCGGGCCGGCGCGCGCCGGTGGGGGCGACCCCGTCGGCCGCAGCGGCGCCGCGTGGGGCCGCGCCGGGCGGCGCGCTGACGACGGCGGTCGGTGCTTCGCACCGACTTCCGTGCGCTGCTCGCGTCGGGGTCGCGCGGCGAGCGTAGCGAGTTTCGCCGCGCCAGCCGGTGCGGTGAGGCATCGCAGGGCACCCCCGCGAAGCGGGGGCAAGCACCAGGCGCGCCCGCGGCTGACGGCCCGCGCCTTTGCCCGAGAGGGTTTGCCCGAGAGCGTCTCAGGTCCGCTTGTTGGTCCGCTGCGGCGAGCGCTTGCCCGAACCGGTCCGGACGGCGTCGCCGCGCTCGGCAGCAGGGGCCTTCTTCGCGACCGGCTTCGCGCGCGCTGCGCTCGTCTT
>CALMSQ010000515.1:0-10597 GCA_937872345.1 uncultured Burkholderiales bacterium
TGGTCGTTCCGCTCGCGGGCGGGGGCGAGTCCCCCGGCGGTGACGTGCGAATCAAAACCCGGCCGGCGCCGCCGACAACCCAGGCGCGCCCGCCCTGGGGCGCGACATCGCCGCCATCACCTCGGCCTGCAACTGACGTTCCTGCGCTCGCATTCGCTGCCAGCCCGCGTGCTGGCGTGCGCGCTCGGCCGTGATCGCCGCTTCGATGTCGACCCACCCGTGCGCCCATTCGCGCACCTTGGCCGCGGGCAGTGCGTCGGCGAGCAGCGCGTCCCAGCAGGCGCGGATTGCGAGCAGCTCGACGAGCCGCGCGTCGTCGTCGCCCGCCAGCCGCGCCTGCCAGCGCGGCCACGCGCACGCGGCGGCCCAGCCGTTGAGGTCGAGCAGCCACGCCGTCAGGCAGGCCACGTGCCCGTCGGCCGGCACGCCGAGGCGTTCGAGCACGTGGCCGATCGCCGTCAATGCGTCGTCGTCCAGCAGGGCGATCGCCGCCTGCGCCGCGCGGCGCCCCTGCGGCCAGTCGAGCCCGCGGTCGGCGGCCAGGCGCGCGCGCCAGCTGGGGTACAGGCCGCCGTCCTCGCCGTCCACCGGCATGTGCCAGCGCGCTTGGCCCGCGTCGAAGTGCGCCGCGCAGTGCTGGCTGATCTGGTGCACGACCGTGTCGCGCCGTCCCGCCAGGTCGGCCAGCAGCGCGCGCCGCTGCACGGACGCGTCCGGCAGCAGCCGCATCCCGGCCAGCACGCCGACGGCGGCGGCGGCCTGCTCGATCGGACAGTCGATCCAGCCCCAGTGCGGGTTGACGGCGATGAAGCGATCGAGCGGCCAACTCGGCGCGATGCGGTCGCAGGCCTGGGCCACCGCCTCGGCGAGCGCGTGGGCCTGGCGATCGGCGAGCTGCAAGGGGGCATTCATCAGCGGACTCCGGGGAAGGTGGGCGACAGGGCGAGGGCGGGCGTGGGCGAGCCGGGAACAGGCCAGCGCGCGAGCAGGGCGCGGCTGACGCGCTCGTCGACGTAGAAGCCGCCGTAGGCCCACGGATGGAGCTGCCGGACGACCTTCCAGCCGGGGCGCAGCACGATTGCCGCCTGTATGGCGAACAGCGCGAGCAGCGCAATGGCGACGACCAGGACCAACGCCAGCGGAGCGACGAACGTGGCCGGCGAAACGAGCCACGACGTCACCGTGTGGCCGGCGAACCAACCGAGCGCCACGGCGGCTGCCCTGGCGATCCGGCCAGACGCCGCGAGGGGCACCAGCGCAAGGCCGAGCACCGCGCCGGCGAGCACCGCCGCCGGCGCCGCGAGTGCGCCGCTGGCGATGCCCGCGCCGACGACCACGGTCGGCAGGGCGACAGCTGCGAGCGCCCAGCGCCGGGCCGCCATCGACGCCGTCGACGCCGTCGACGCCGCCGGCGCCAGGCGCAGCGCCTGCTGCCGCTGCACGACGCCCCCCGCGACGAGGAACGCGTGCGCCTTGTAGAGGGAATGCGCGACCAGGTGCAGCAGCGCCATCGCGGGCAGCCCGAGCGCCACCTGGAGCAGCATGAAGCCCATCTGCGCCACGGTCGACCAGGCCAGCGCGACCTTGATGCTGATACGCGTGCCCATCACCAGCGTGGCGACCACCACGGACACCGTGGCCACGGCAGCCAGAATCCAGAGCGCCGCCGGCGCCTGCGCCAGCAGCGGCCAGAAGCGGATCAGCACGAGGCCGCCGAGGTTGACGACACCCGCGTGCAGCAACGACGACACCGGCGTCGGGGCCTCCATGACCTGGACCAGCCACCCGTGCAGCGGCACCTGCGCGCATTTCAGGGCTGCGGTGACGACGAGCAGCACGAGTCCCGCCTGCGCCAGCGCCGGCACGCCGTGCCCGGCGGCAGTGGCCAGCATGGACTCCAGCGACAGCGTGCCGTAGGCGGCGCCGAGCAGCGCCACGGCGCCCAGCAGCGACGCATCGGCCGCGCGAGCGGACAGGAACTTCTTGTGCGCGGCCAGCCGCGCCGCCGGCCGTTCGGCGTAGAAGCGCAGCAATCGGTGCAGCGTCAGGCTGGTGCCGATCCACGCCCCGGCCAGCAGCAGCAGGTGGTCGGCCGCAAGGACCAGCGACACGGCGGCCAGCGTCAGCGAAAGCAGGCGCAGGTAGCGGCGCTCGTGCGCCTCGCCCTGGAGATAGCGATGCGAGAAGCGCACGATGACCCAGCCGACGAAACCGACCAGAAGCGCGACGACGGCGCCGACGGGGTCCAGCCGCAGCCCGAAGCCCGCGAGCGGTCCGGTGGCCAGCACCGCCACGAGTGCTGCCGCGGCGGCGATCGTCGCACCGAGGGCGCCCGCTTCGGCCCGCCGCCAGGCGCCATCGCGGCTGCCCGCACTGGCCCCTGCGGCGGCCAGCGTGTGCAGCAGGACAGGAACGGCGGGGAGGAAGAGAAGCTGAAGGGGGAGGAGGGGAAGGGTCGAGGAGTTCATGGCCGCAATGGTGACGGCTCGAAGCTGATCTGTAAAATTCAATGTTCTGCACAATTCGTTCTTCTTTAGAGAACATGTCACGCCTGAACTACCACCACCTGCATTGCTTCTGGGCCGTTGCGAAGGAGGGGCACCTGACGCGCGCTGCCGAGCGTCTGCACGTCTCGCCGTCTGCGTTGTCGACGCAGATCCGCCAGCTCGAGGACGCGCTCGACCAGCGGCTGTTCGAGCGCCGGGCGCGCACGCTGAAACTGACCGAGGCAGGTCGGGTGGCGCTCGGCTACGCCGAATCGATCTTTGCCAGCGGTACCGAGCTCATGTCGGTGTTGCGCGGAGGACAGCGTGCACAGCGGCAGGTGCTGCGCATTGGTGCGGTCGCCACGCTGTCGCGCAATTTCCAGGAGAGCTTTCTCGCGCCGATGCTCGGGCGCGACGACGTCGAACTCGTCCTGCAGTCAGGCGGCCTCGCCGACTTGCTGACGCGACTGCGCGTGCACACGCTGGACCTGGTGCTGTCGAACAAGCGCGTGCACGGCAGCGCCGACGAGCCGTGGCGGTGCCGGCGGATCGCGCACCAGCCGGTGAGCCTGGTCGGCCGACCGTCGATGCGTCGCCGCGCGTTTCGCTTTCCGGAGGATCTCGCCGCGCTGCCGCTGCTGCTGCCGGGGCGCGATAGCGAGATCCGGGCGGGCTTCGACCTGCTGTGCGAGCAACTCGGCGTGCGCTACACGCTGAAGGCCGAGGTCGACGACATGGCGCTGCTTCGCCTGCTTGCACGCGATGCCGGCGCTATCGCGCTCGTGCCCAGCGTCGTCGTGCGCGACGAGCTGAAGAACGGCGTGCTCGTCGAGCACGCGGTCGTGCCGGACCTGGTCGAGAACTTCTACGCGATCTCGGTACCGCGCCACTTCGCGCCGCCACTGCTTCGCGAGCTGCTCGCGCGGCCGGAGTCCGCGGTGCTCGGCGCAGGCTGACGGGGCGCACGCCTGCGAGGGCGCCCCGTCCGCGCATCGACTGTCGATCCGACGGGCCAGGCCGGCGGGTGCTCACGAGGCGATTCACGCGGCCGACGGCATCGCTCGCTTCGCGCGACCGAAACAATTGAAACATTGATCCAGCGTGACGGAAAATCACCGGATACACGGGGCGACTAGTCTTCTCGCTGCAGGAGGGCCGCACGTCGCGGCCCCGCCATCGGAGGAGATCGAGATGTCCACGGTAGCAGAGAAGCCGGCCGACAACGGTGTCAACGTCACGGCGCTGGTCGGCGCGCGGGAAGCGCTGAAGCAGGCCCCGCAAGCCGCGCGATTCACGTGGCGGGCGAGCTCGCGCTGGATGGGCGGGACCTACAGCCGGTCCAGCGTCACCGGTTTCTTCGGCCTGGGCCAGGAGCAGCGTCACAAGAGCGAATTCACGTTCGACATCGATCACCCCGAGGTCTTCGCGTCGGAGGACAGGGGGGCGACGCCGGTGGAACTGGTGCTGTCGGGCCTGGCCGGCTGCCTCACCGCGGGGGTGGCCGCAGTCGCGCAGATGCGCAACATCCAGTTGCACTCGGTCACCGCGACGATCGAGGGCAGCATGGACATCCGCGGCATCCTGGGTGCCGACAGCGACGTGCGCAACGGCTTCGACGACGTCAAGGTGAGCTTCGACATCGACGCCGACGCAACCCGCGAGCAGATCGCGGCGCTGGTCGCGCAATCCCAGAAGCGCTCGGCGGTGTTCGACATCATCACGAACCCGACCAACGTGACCGTCACCGTTGGCTGACCGGCCGCATCGGAATCGGAGGGCCGTCCGGTGCGCACGGACGTCGTCGTCATCGGCGCCGGGCACGCCGGCCTGGCCATGAGTCGCTGCCTCGCCGAGCGCTCGATCGACCACGTGGTCCTCGAGCGCGGCGAGGTGGCGAACTCGTGGAAGACCGAGCGCTGGGATTCGCTTCGGCTGCTCACGCCGAACTGGCAGAGCAGGCTGCCCGGCTACGGGTATGCCGGCGCCGATCCCGACGGCTTCCGGACGATGCCGGAGACGATCGCCTTCATCGAGCGATATGCGCGCCTGATCGCGGCCCCCGTCAGGACGCACACCGCGGTGGCGTCGGTGCGACGCAACGACGACGGCTACCGTGTCGCGACCGACCGC
Organism: uncultured Burkholderiales bacterium; assembly: GCA_937872345.1. Taxonomy (GTDB): domain Bacteria; phylum Pseudomonadota; class Gammaproteobacteria; order Burkholderiales; family Burkholderiaceae_E; genus Zeimonas. Next base: position 4,617 of record CALMSQ010000515.1, read on the forward strand.
GGCGACTGGAACTGCCGGGCCGTGGTGATCGCGAGCGGCGCGTGCAACGTCGCGGCGGTGCCGGTGCTCGCCCAGGCCGTCCCGTCCGGGCTGGCTTGCGTGACCCCGATGAACTACCGCAGTCCGGAGCGCCTCGACGAGGGCGGCGTTCTCGTCGTGGGCGCATCGGCCAGCGGCGTCCAGATTGCCGAGGAGATCCGGCGCACGGGCCGTCCGGTGACACTCGCGGTGGGCGAGCACATCAGGATGCCGCGCACCTATCGGGGGCGGGACATCCAGTGGTGGATGGACGCGGCCGGCGTGCTCGACCAGCGCTACGAAGCTATTCCCGACCACCAGCGCGCACGCCGGGTGCCGTCGCTTCAGCTGGCAGGACATCCGGACCGCCGCATGGTCGACCTCAACGCGCTGGCGGCGATCGGCGTCAGGCTGGCCGGGCGCCTCGCGGCAATCCGGGACGGCAAGGCGCTGTTCTCGGGCGGGCTGGCAAACCAGGTGGCGCTCGCCGACCAGAAGATGAACCGGCTGCTCGACACCATCGACCAGTGGGCTGCGGCGAACGGCCTGGAAGGCGAGGTCGAACCGCCCCATCGCTTCGACCCGACCCGGATCGACCCGCTGCCGCCGTTGTCGCTGGACCTCGCCGGCGGCGAGACCCGCACCATCGTATGGGCGACCGGTTACCGACCCGACTACTCGTGGCTCGACGTGCCGGTCCTCGATCGCAAGGGCCGGATCCGTCACACCGGCGGCGTCGTGGACGCGCCTGGCATGTACCTGATGGGCGAGCAGTTCCTGCGACGCAGGAAGTCGGCGCTGATCGACGGCGCGGGCGACGATGCCCGCGAATTGAGCGGACACCTCGCGTCGTACCTGCGACGGCGCTCCGCCGGCCGCATGCCCGGCCCGTCGGCCGGCCGTTCCGCTGAACTGTCGGTAGACGCCCGAGGCGGCGCCTGGACGCGCCCGAGGATCCGGTTGCGTTGCGGATAGCGGCCGGAACGGCCGATGTTCGCCTCGTGCCTGATCGCGAAGGCGAGGTTCTGCCGCAGGCTGTCCCTCGCGCAGGGACGGCGTGACGTCGCGCGCCCTGCGACGTACAGTGGCGATTCCACGCTCGTCCCCGCATCACCGGAGGACAGAATGGTCGGCAAGAACACGATTTGCCTGTGGTACGACGGCACCGCCGAAGAAGCTGCGCGGTTCTACGCCGAGACGTTCCCGAACAGCTCCGTCGGGAGGATTCTTCGCGCGCCGGGCGACTACCCTTCCGGCAAGAAGGGCGATGTCCTGACCGTCGAGTTCACCGTCCTCGGCATCCCTTGCCTCGGGTTGAACGGCGGCCCGATGTTCAGGCACAGCGAGGCCTTCTCGTTCCAGGTCGCCACCGACGACCAGGCCGAGACCGACCGATTGTGGAACGCCATCGTCGGCAACGGCGGCCAGGAAAGCGCGTGCGGCTGGTGCAGGGACAAGTGGGGGCTCTCGTGGCAGATCACGCCGCGCGCCCTGACGGCCGCGATCGCCGACCCCGATCCTGCTGCAGCCCGGCGCGCCTTCGAAGCGATGATGGAGATGGGAAAGATCGACATCGCGGCGATCGAGGCGGCTCGGCGCGGCTGATGCCCGCCGGGCGTTGGCGCGCGCTGCAACGGATAGCATTTGCCGGTTGCGATCGGCGGACGCGTCGCTCCCAGGAGTCACCATGCAATACCACGTCAACGGCTTCCAGCCCGGTGATCCCGACTTGCATCCGGCGGCGCCGGATCACCGGCGCGCGGGCGACCCTCTGCCGCAGAGGGTGGACGTGCTCATTGCCGGCTCCGGACCCGCAGGGCTGTGCCTGGCCGCCCAGTTGGCGCGCGTGCCGCAGATCCGCACGATGCTGGTCGAGCCCAAGCTCGTGCCGATGGAGAAGGGCCAGGCGGACGGCATCAGCGTACGGTCGATGGAGATGTTCCAGGCCTTCGGCTTCGGCGAAAGGGTGATGCGCGAGTCGATCTGGATCAACGAGACCACCTTCTGGGCCCCCGGTGCCGACGCGCCGCTCGTTCGTGTCGCCCGCGTGCAGGACGTTCCCGACGGCATCTCCGAGATGCCGCACGTGCTCATCAACCAGGCGCGCGTGCACGACATGTTCCTGGACATCATGCGTCGCTCGCCGACCCGGATCGAGCCCGACTACGGCCTGAAAGTGACGGACCTCGCGATCGACCCTGCCGCCACGCACTACCCCGTCACCGTCACGCTGGAGCACACCGCCCCCGGCCGCGAAGGCCGGACCACCCGGGTGCGCGCCAACTACGTGATCGGCTGCGACGGCGCGCGCTCCAACGTGCGCAGTGCCATCGGCGGCAAGCTGCACGGCGATGCGGCCCACCAGGCCTGGGGCGTGATGGACATGCTGGCCGTCACCGACTTCCCCGACTGGCGCAAGAAGTCCTTCGTGCGCTCGCAGGACGAGGGCATCCTGATGGTGCTGCCGCGCGAGGGCGGGCACCTGGTGCGCCTGTACGTCGAACTCGACCGCCTGGGCGACGACGAGCGTGTCGCCGATCGCGGCATGGGCGCCCAGGACATCATCGCGAAGGCCCGGCGGATCTTCCGGCCGTTCGAGCTCGACGTGAAGGAGGTCGTGTGGTGGTCGATCTACGAGATCGGCCATCGCCTGACCGACAAGTTCGACGACGTGCCCGACAGCGAGGTGGCCACCCGCGCGCCGCGCGTGATGCTGGCCGGCGACGCCTGCCACACGCACAGCCCCAAGGCCGGGCAGGGCATGAACGTGTCGATGGGCGACACCTTCAACCTGGGCTGGAAGCTGATCTCGGTGCTCACCGGCCGCGCCGACGCGTCGCTGCTGCACAGCTACTCCGGTGAGCGCCGCGCTGCCGCCAGGGGCCTGGTCGAGTTCGACCACAAGTGGGCGCGCGTGGTGGGTGCCCGCGCCGAGGACGACGCCACGGATGGCCTGCCGCGCGTGGCGCGCGAGTTCGTCGCCAACCTGCCCTTCACCTGCGGGCTGACCATCCAGTACGAGCGCAGCGCGCTGACGGGCGCCGCCACGCACCAGGCGCTGGCCACGGGCTTCGACATCGGCAAGCGTTTCCATTCCGCGCCCGTCGTTCGCCTGGCCGACGCCCGGCCCATGCACCTGGGCCACTGCATCGAGGCCGACGCACGCTGGCGCCTGTTCCTCTTCGCGCCCGCCAACGACGCCGGCGGCCCCGGTGGCGCCGTCGCCACGTTGTGCGAGTGGCTCGAGCACGACGGGGCCTCGCCGCTGCGCCGCCACGCCGCGCCGGGCGAAGACGTGGATGCGGTGATCGACACCCGCGCCGTGTTCCAGCAAGGTTCGCACGAGCTCGACTACGCCGCCATGCCCACGCTGCTGCGCCCGCACGTGGGGCGCTACGGGCTGTGCGACTACGAGAAGGTTTTCTGCGTCGACTTCAAGCGCGGCGAAGACATTTTCGCGATGCGCGGCATCGAACGCGCCGCGGGCTGCATGGTCGTCGTGCGGCCGGACCAGTACGTGGGCCACGTCCTCCCGCTGTCGGCGCGCGACGAACTGGCGGCGTACTTCGCGGGCGTGCTGCGCGTGCGCGGCTGAGTCGAGTCCGCTTTGCGTGGCCGCCATCGACGGACACGACGCGGATGAATCATTCGGGCGGCTCGTCGATGATCGATCAGGAATGCATCACGCGGGAGGCCGGGGCCTCGGCACGCCGGCGAAACGACTCAGGAGCAGCCAGGACGGAAACTGCCTGACCAGCGGCGCCAGCCCGGTCAGCCGGATTTTCCCGGTGCGCGTCGCGGCCTCGAACGAGAGATCGCCCAGCCACACCGCGGTCATGGCGCCGAGGTCGGCGTCGACGTAGACGTCCACGTCCAGGCCGGGGTCGCTCAGGCAGACGTCGACGACCGCCGGCTCCAGCAGCAGCCAGAACTGCCCCGCGCTGCGGGAGTTCGACGGCACCGCCTCGAAACTGAAGCGCACCACGATCCGGCGCGCGGGCAGCCGGTCGGTAGCGATGCGTCGCCGGATGCTCCACATCAGCAGCCCCGCGTCGAGGTTGCCGGGCTGGACGCGTTTCGTCCAGCGCTGACCCCAGGCGCCCAGCGCGTCGATCGCCGCGCGGAATTCCTGGCCGGCCTCGGTCAGGCGGTATTCGCGACCGTGCCCCGTGCCGGCGGGCACGCTGGCCACGACGCCCGCCGCCTCGAGTTCACGAAGCCGGCGCGCGAGCAGCGCCCTCGAGATCAGCGGCATGCTCCGGTGGATCTCGTTGAAGCGGTGGCTTCCCGACAGGAGCTCGCGAAGGATGATCGGCGTCCAGCGCTCTGCAAAGACTTCACTGGCCATCGCGACCGGGCAGAACTGGCCGAATCCCCGATTCATGCCACGACATTAGTCCCCGGTCGGCGCCGTCGCAAGTTCACTTCCTGAACTGGAAGGCGCGCAGCGATTGATGCATCGTGACCCGTGTCGACCGACAGGAGGAAGCGACATGAAGACCGTCGAATCCGACCGGGTGTTCGCGGGCTCGATCCCGAAGCTCTACGAGTCGCATCTGGTGCCCCTGATCTTTCAGCCTTACGCCGCGGAGCTGGTGAATCGGCTGCCACCGAGGCCGCGGGCGCGCGTGCTCGAGGTGGCGGCCGGCACTGGCGTGGTGACCCGTGCGCTCGCCACGATGACACCGGCGAGCGTCTCGATCGTCGCCACGGACCTGAACCAGGAGATGCTCGATCACGCGCAGTCGATCGGTACCAGCCGTCCGGTCGAATGGCGCCGGGCCGACGCGATGCAGTTGCCGTTCGACGATGCCGAATTCGACACCGTCGTGTGCCAGTTCGGCGTGATGTTCTTCCCCGACAGGGCGAGGGCGTTCTCGGAGGCGCGCCGGGTGCTGAGGCCGGGCGGCTTGCTCGTCTTCAACGTCTGGGATCGCCTCGCCGAGAACGAGTTCGCGGACGTCACGACGAACGCGCTCGAATCGGTCTTTCCCGACGACCCGCCGCGTTTCCTGGCGCGCACCCCCCACGGCTACCACGACGCTCACCTCATCAGGCAGGACCTCGAAAGCGCCGGATTCGTTGCCGCGCCGCAAACGGCGACCGTGACCGCACGCAGCCGGGCCGGATCGTGCCTGGATCCGGCGATCGCCTATTGCCAGGGGACGCCGCTGCGCAACGAAATCGAGGCGCGCGGCGCCTCGCGGCTCGGTGAAGCCACGGACGCGGCAGCGGAGGCGATCGCGGCACGCTTCGGTCGCGGGCCCGTCGACGCGAAGATTCAGGCGCACGTGATCACCGTCGAGCGTTGAGGCCCTTGGCCGAATCGATCGCCGGGCGCCGACGCCGAGGCGCGCCGCGTGCACCGCCCGGGACTATCCGGTCGAGCGCTGCGCCCGCCGCCAAGCCGCCGGCGGCTGCCCGACCAGGCGCTTGAACGCACGCGCAAAGGCCGCTTCGGAGTCGTAGCCGACTTCCTGCGCGATCGTGGCCACGTTCGCGTTGCCCTCGCGCAGCAGCCGGGCGCCGCGCTGCATCCGCCAGTTCGCCAGGTACTGCATCGGCGGCTGTCCCACGAGTTGGGCGAAGCGCTCGTGCAGCGCCGAGCGCGACAGGCCCACCTGCCGACCGAGCTCGTCGATCGTCCACGGATCGGCCGGGCGTTCGTGCAGCAGGGCGATGGCGCGGCCGACTTGCCGGTCTCGCAGTGCGGCGAGCCAGCCGGACGACCCTTCGGGCAGCCCGTCGAGGCAACGGCGCACCGCATCGACGAAGACGAGCTGGCTCACGCGCTCGAGCGCGGCGGCGCTGCCCGGCCGGCGCTGCCGGGACTCCGACACCGCCTGGTCGAGCACGGGCGCGATCCACGCGCCGACCTCGCGCGCCGGAAGGTGCACCAGGCGCGGCAGCGCCGCGATCAGCGGATTGAACGGGCGCAGGTCGCAGCCGATGAAGCCGCAGAC
>CALMSQ010000516.1:0-10609 GCA_937872345.1 uncultured Burkholderiales bacterium
GTGTCGGGGGCTCTTTTTTCACCAAGGTCTGCACGCCGTTTCGGCTGGGGCACTTGCCTGCACCTTCCTTGACGAAGCGCACGCAGCCCTTCGCAGCGTCCTGCGCCCGGCGGGGCAGGGCCCCGCCTCTGTTCGGACTGAGCCACAACCTCGGCGGCCTGGGGCCGCACCACAACATCTGCTCGGTGTCGATCATCGGCCGGCACGGTGCCTGAACCCTCGAGGCGAATCGCGCTTCGGACATGACAGGAATGGTGATGGGCAAGCCGGCGCTGGCGGCCGGACCGGCGAGGAAAACCGCGCGTTCGGCCGAGGTTCCGCAGACGAACGCCCACGGTCTGCAGGGCCTGCGCGACATGTGTTGCCGGGATCACATCTGACACGCCTGGAGGCGACGAGACATGCCGATCGACTACCAGAAGATCAAGAACTGGCCGTTTCCCGACGTGGTGCAGACCTACGGCGAGAAGGACACCATTCTCTACGCTCTCGGCGTGGGCTACGGGTACGATCCCGTCGACGAGGCGCAACTTCCCTTTGTCTACGAGGGCGGCCTGAAGACGGTGCCGACCATGCCGGTCGTGCTCGGATATCCCGGTTTCTGGGTCAAGGATCCCGCCGCCGGCATCGATTGGGTCAGGGTCGTGCACGGGGAACAGGCACTGCTTCTTCATCGGCCGATCCCCGTCGCCGGCACTGTCATCGGTCGCACCCGGGTCAAGGCCATCGTCGACAAGGGTCCCGGCAAGGGAGCGCTGCTCATCCAGGAGCGCTCCGTCATCGACAAGGCGAGCGGCGCCTTGCTGGCGACACTGGAGCAGACCAGCTTCTGCCGCGGCGACGGAGGCTTCGGCGGTGGCGATGAACCGCCGCCGCCGCCGCCCGCTTTACCCGATTCGGCGCCGGACGCCTGCTGCGATCTGCCGACACTGCGCCAGGCGGCGCTGATTTACCGTCTTTGCGCCGACCCGAATCCGCTGCACGCCGAGCCCGCGGTGGCGAGGGCGGCGGGATATCCGCGCCCGATCCTGCACGGTCTGTGTACCTACGGTGTCGCTGGCCACGCCATACTGAAGACATTCTGTGACTACGAGCCGGAACGATTGCAGGCCCTGTCGGTACGGTTTTCCGCACCGGTCTTTCCGGGGGAAACCATCCGCACCGAAATGTGGAAACGCGGAAGCACCGTTCTTTTCCGTTCTCGCGCGATCGAGCGCGACGTCGTTGTCCTCAACAACGGTGTCGCAAGGGTCGACGGCTGATCAATCGCGGGGAAGGTGTCAATGAGTGCAGAGCAGCACGTGCAGACGGAACTCGTCGACGGCATTGCGACGATCACGCTGAACCGGCCAGAAGCATTGAATGCGCTGTCGCCTCGAATGACCGATGCACTCATCGAGCACACTGCGAGTGCTGAGTGCGACGACCGCGTACGATGCCTGGTGCTTCGCGGCAACGGTCGGGCGTTCATGGCCGGCGGAGACGTGAAGGGCATGCGCGAGGCCCTGACCACGGATCGCGAGGGACACCTGGCGAGAACGGAGATGCGCGTGCTGCGTGCACACCAGTTCGTCGCGCAGCTTCGTCGCATGCGCAAGCCGGTCCTGGCGGCGGTGCAAGGGCCTGTTGCCGGCATCGGCCTCGGCATTTCGCTCGCCGCCGATTTCGTCGTGGCCCGTGACGATGCCTACTTCCTGATGGCCTATCGCCATATCGGGCTGAGCGCCGACGGCGGCGCTACCTATTTCCTGCCGCGTCTCGTCGGCGAACGCCGGGCGCTGGAGTACGCGCTGCTCGGAGACCGGATTCCCGCAGCCGAAGCGCTCGCCTGCGGCCTGGTGAACCGGGTCGTCCCCGCCGCGCAATTCGAGGCCGTTACGGCCGACATCGCGAGGCGGCTGGCCGACGGGCCGACGCGTGCGCTGGGCGCCGTGAAGCAGCTGATCCGGACCTCGTTCGAGAGTACCTGGGACCAGCATTCCCACCGGGAGGCCGAGAGCATTGCAGCTGCGGCCGCGACTCAGGATCACCTCGAGGGCGTCACCGCCTTTGTCGAGAAGCGCAGGCCGGTTTTCGCCGGCAGGTGAACACCGGACCATCGCGCCGGACCGGCAGCGGCTGGCGATCCCACACCAAGGAGAACGAATGGACTTGCAGCTCGAAGGAAAGGTCGCCGTCATCACGGGTTCCGGCCGAGGAATCGGATACGCATCTGCATCGGCTCTCGCCGGCGAAGGCGCGAGGGTCGTCATCAGCGACATCAATCCGGACGCGGTGGCGAGAGCCGTTGCCAACCTGAATCAGGCGGGTCGCGACGTGCTCGGCATCGTCGCCGACGTCTGCGACCCGGAACAGGTGAACGCACTTGCCGAGCAGACCACTCGGCGTTTCGGCGGCGTCGACATCCTCGTGAACAATGCCGGGTTCACGCGCGACCGGTATCTGACGAAGATGCCCGTCGAGGACTGGGATGCAGTCGTCGACACGATCCTGAAGGGAGCGTTCTACTGTACGAAGGCCGTTCTCCCCTCGATGATCGAGCGGCGCTGGGGGCGGATCATCAACATCTCCTCGCGTGCCCACCTCGGCAACCCCGGCCAGACCAACTATTCGTCGGCGAAGGCCGGCCTGATCGGTTTCACGCGGGCACTGGCCTTCGAGCAGGGCAAGTTCAACATCACGAGCAATGCGATCGCTCCCGGCATGATCGAAACGGATCTTATCCGGGAGATGTCGAATTACGAGACCCTGCGCGCGAACGCGCTGGCCCGCCAGCCCGTACCGCGAATGGGCAGGGTCGACGACATCGCCGACGCGGTGCTGTTCCTCGCGTCCGAGCGCGCCGGATTCATCACCGGAGAGACCCTGCACGTGACCGGAGGCCGCTACTCGACCTGAGGAACCGACATGGATTTTGCACTTGACAGCACGCAACTCGAGATCAGGGACTCGCTGCGCCGGTACCTGATTCAGGAGGTGGCGCCGATGGTCGACCGGCACGAGTCCGAGTCGACCCCCGTGCCGAGGGCCACGGTGGAGGCCATGCGCGAGTTCGGCCTGATCGGCGGAATGCTCCCCGCAGAGAGCGGCGGATTCGACCTGTCGATGACGACCTACGGCATGCTGATCAACGAGGTGGCGCGCGTCTGGCCCTCGTTGCGAAGCACGGTCAGCACGATCAATCTGGCGGCTTCGGTCCTGGCGGACGCCGGCTCGCCATGGCTTCGCGAGAAGTACCTGTCCCGCCTCCTGAGCGGCAAGGCGATCGCCTGCTTTGCATTGAGTGAGCCGAATATCGGCTCGGACGCGGCCAACGTCGAAACGCGTGCGGTCAGGACGGCGAGCGGCTGGCGCGTCAATGGCCGGAAGCTCTACATCAGCGTTGGCAACATCAGCGACTTCGGCGTCGTCTTCGTGCAAACGCAGCGAACCGAGGGCAGGCGCGAGGTCACTTGCCTGGTGTTCGAAGGCTCGGCACCCGGATTCTCCGCAACGACGATTCCCAAGATGGGGATGCGCAGTTGCCCCCTCGGCGAACTGCTCTTCGAGGACGTCGACATTCCCTCGGAGAATCTCGTCGGCGACGAGGGCGCGGGGCTCGCGCTCGCGAAGAAGCATCTGAACGTGGGCCGCTGTGTCGTCGCGTTCTCGGCGCTGGGCATCGCCGAGGCGGCCTACGAGGCCGCCGTCAAGTACGCCGTCGAGCGCGTTCAGTTCGGTAGGGCGATCGGCCAGTTCCAGCTCGTCCAGCAGATGGTCGCCGACATGATGGCACTCGTCGAGACCTCGCGGCTCATCTGCTATCGCGCCGCCGACGCGATCGACCGGAGCGCCGGCGACAGCAACGTGCTCTGTTCGATGGCGAAGCGGTATGCAACGGATGCAGTGCTACGCGTCGCGGAACTTGCCCTGCAGGTTCACGGCGGCGCCGGATATACCTGCCTGTTCCCGGTGGAGCGTTATTACCGTGATGCGCGACACTTGAGCATCGCCGAGGGGACCAACCAGATCCAGGCGATGTTGATGGCACAGAGCGTGCTGGGCCTGTCCGCGCTGAGGTAGCCGCCTCGAAGGACGCGGCCGGCCAAGCACGCCACCGCCGAACTAGAGTTCGACGCCTCCGAAGATCTCGGTAGGCTTTCTGAGCAGCAGGCGGCGCGCTCCCCTGCGTCGCGTCAATCCGGCGCGATCGAAGAATTCCAGGACCTCGATGGTCTGGTTGCGGCCGACGCCCGATCGCTCCCGGAAAGCGGCCGCCGTCAAACCGTCGTTGTCGCTTCCTTCATGCGCGGCCAGCCGTTCGGCGAGGTCCGCGAGCTTTGCAGCCTGGCGCAGAGTCAGAAAACGATTCTTCGCGATGCCGACAACCAGGCCAAGGCTCTCCAGTCGTCGCAGCGTCTTGAGCAGTTCCGGTGCATCCTGGCCGAGCGATTCGGAAAGTGTGCTCAGCGACGGCGCCCGCAGGCCCTCGCGCTCGATCAGGTGTTCGATGCGGCGCCACGCGGCAAGATCGGAAGCGCTCGGAACAGGCCGGTGATCGTGCAAATGAAGCCAGGGACCGGTTCGCGAGACCTGCTTGCGGGCAATCGACTCCCCGAGCACTGCCCGGAGAAGCGGCGCCGATGGCCGCGAACCGACTGCCGCGGCAAGCGTGCTCTCGCGAACACCCACATGGTCGGGGGATCGGCGGTGATTCTCCCGCAGCGCTTCGGCGATCTCGTTTCGCACGGCATTCCAGCGCGACGCCGGGACACCGTACCGTGCGCCGGCGAACGGAAACACTCGCAGGTCCGCCGCGGCAAGGATTCTTTCGGCCTCCTCGGTACACAGGTCGCGCCCGATCGCGAAGTGGTCGATATTGATCTCGTAGCCATCGATCTGGAGCAGTTCCTCGAGGGCACGCGCGTGATCTGCGTGCGCCATGGCTTCAGCCGCAGCCCGCCGAGAGGGCCGTGTTCGGCCGCGCGGCGGTGCAAACGGATTGACCACCCTGCCGCCACCGATCGTGCACTGGGCGGACTGGTCGCGCACGATGAAGCGATCTCCTGCGATCGCGCCGACCGGTGCGTCGAGAACGAGCTCGACGTAGCCGGCCGCGCCCGGCGCGATCGGCTCCTCGCCCAACAGCGCCAGATGTCCTGTGACATGCCCGGCCGCAAGATGGACGTGCACCGGAAGCCAGTGCTTCACCGACTTCGGCGCACCCGGCAGCAGGCGGAACCGGGCGTCCAGAGCGCGGGTCGGCGCATGCAGCGCCTCATCGACGATCCAGGCACCACGCGGCGCCAGTTCCCGGTCAAGTCGGTCGCCCGCCAGATTCAGTGCGGCGCGATCGCCAGCACTGGCGCGAGTCGCCGGCTGGCCGTGCACACGAATGTCCCTGACCCGCACGCGAGAGCCTGCAGGAGTGACCTGGAGTTGGTCGCCGATCCGGACTTGTCCCGACACCACGGCACCAGTCACGACGAGGCCGGCGCCGGCGACGTTGAACGAGCGGTCGATCGAAAGCCTGAACCGGCCCGCGGAAGCAGTCCGCCCATGCCCGGCCGCTTCGGCAAGCAGGCGGCGGCGCAGCGCGTCGACACCCGCTCCGCTGACGGCCGAGACTTGATGCATCGCGATGCCAGCCAGCGAGGTGTCCGCCAGCAGCGCCTCGACTTCGGCTTCGACCTCCCGGACGCGGTCGGGCTCCACCCGGTCCACCTTGGTGATCGCCACGACCCCTTCAGCGACGCCAAGCAGGTCGAGGATTGCGACGTGCTCCCGCGTTTGCGGCATCACGCCGTCGTCCGCTGCGACGACGAGCAGCACGTAGTCGATTGCCGCGACGCCTGCCAGCATGTTCGCGACGAAGCGCTCGTGCCCCGGGACGTCCACGAAGCCGAGAATCTCGTCCTGAACGCCGCGCATGTACGCGAAACCGGGCTCGATCGTCAGCCCACGCCGCTTCTCGTCAGGCAGGCGATCGGTGTCAACGCCGCTCAGGGCCCTGACCAGGGAGGTCTTTCCGTGATCGACGTGCCCGGCTGTCGCGACAATCATGACGGCTGGTGGTACCGCACGTGCCGGCTCAGCCGGCCCGGATCTTCAGCGCGACAAGCTGAGCGTTGAATTCCCCCTCGCGCTCGGGGTCCAGGCAACGCAGGTCGAGCATCAGCGATGCGCCAGTCAGGCGACCGATGACCGGTATCGGGAGCGCGCGCAGTGCACGCTCGATCCTGCCCACGAGCCGGCTCGCGCCCTTGCCACTCGGCCGCATCACCAGCGCCCAGGAGGGGATGCCCTCCGTCGGCAGCGCGCCGCTGCCAATCTGGCTCAGGCAAGGCTCGACCATCACGTCGGCAATGCCGGCGAGCACCGTGGCCAGAGCGTTCTGCAGGCGCTCAGCCTGCGCATGGATATCGGATGGCGCGCGCGTCAGGAGGCGCAAGGTGGGCAGCGTCTCCGGGAGGCGCGGTGGATCCAGATAGAGGCGAAGCACTGCTTCCAGGGCCCCCAGCGTGATCTTGTCGGCACGCAAGGCGCGCTTCAGCGGGTTCCGTTTGATCCGTTCGATCAACTCGCGGCGACCCACGATGATGCCCGCCTGGGGGCCGCCGAGCAGCTTGTCGCCGCTGAAGGTGACCAGGTCGACGCCAGCCTGCAGCGCATCCTGTGGCGTTGGCTCCCTGGGCAGGCCATAGCGCGAGAGGTCCACCAATGTCCCGCTGCCGAGATCCTCGACGACAGGCAGATTCCGCGCATGAGCGATGGCAGCCAACTGTGCGCGGGACACGCTCGCGGTGAAGCCCACGATCTTGTAGTTGCTCGTGTGCACCTTCAGCAACAGCGCGGTCCTGGGACCGATGGCGGCTTCGAAGTCCCGGGCATGGGTCCGGTTCGTCGTTCCAACCTCGACGAGACGCGCGCCAGCGCGACGCATCACGTCCGGGATCCGGAACGAGCCGCCGATCTCGACCAGCTCGCCCCGGGACACCAACACCTCCTTGCGGGTAGCAAGGGTCGCGAGTGCCAGCAGCACTGCGGCAGCGTTGTTGTTGACGACGGTGGCCGCCTCGGCTCCGGTGATCTGCCTCAGCAGCGGCTCCACCAGATCGTCGCGATCGCCACGGCTGCCTCCGTCCAGGTCGTACTCGAGGGCGCAGGGATAGGTGGCAGCGATTCTCATCGCCTCGATCGCCGGGGCCGGAAGCAGTGCTCGACCCAGATTCGTGTGCAGCACAGTTCCGGTCAGGTTGAAGACCGCGTGAAGGCGGGGCCGAACCCGCTCTTCGGCCAACTCGGCGATCCGCGTCGTCAGCGCTTCGCTGGTCGGCAGGGCCGCACCCGCCTGAACGGCCTGGCGGGCCGCATCCAATTCGATCCGGACACAGTCGGTGACGAGGTCGCGACCGTGCGCCCGGATCACCTCCCCTAGGGCTGGTTCCGCCAGTAGTCGATCGACCGACGGCAGGCGGGAGAGCGCACCGGGAATCGCGTCCGGTCCGGCTTCAGCTTTGCCGGCCACGGGGGTCCGGGCCGTCATGGTCGCCGCACTGTCCGATAGCGATAGCGGTGGGCATTCATTTGGTGCATCGCCGACACTCCGCGAGTTTGATCCGCATCGACCGCTGCAGGCATCGCGCGGCGCCTCTTGACTGGCGGAGGGGGTGGGAGTCGAACCCACCAAAGATGCTTAGCACCTCCTCCCGGATTTGAAGTCCGGGTGCGCCACCGGGCCGCATTCCCCGTCCTTTGAGACACCTGCCTACAGCCTACGACCTCGCGCTCCCGTCCAGTTTAGCAAGCATGGTGGATCCGAGGCCCTGCGGGTTCAGACGACGCCAGCCTTCCGGAACCTTTCGTAATCCGCCTCGGAGTAGCCGATTTCGGCCAGTACCTCGGCGGTATGTTCGCCCGGCATCGGTGCGCGACCGCGAATCGCTCCAGGGGTTTCCGACAGATGGATCGGCGTGTCCACGACCGGCGCCGGAGACGGCGTGCCCGGGAACGCAAGGTCGCGCAGGATGCCGCTGGCCTGAATGTGCGCGTCGTCCAGGGCCTCCTGGGGGCTGTAGACCGGCCCGGCCGGAATTCGCGCATCGCCGAACGCCTTCAGCACCTCGGCCCGCGAGCGGGCCGCGCACCATGCGCCCAGACGCTCGCTCACCAGGCGCGCGTTGTTGCTGCGACTCATGTCGTCCTTGAACCGTGGGTCGGCGAGCCAATCGTCGGCTCCGAGCATCTTGCAGAACTTCTCCCACAGCGGCTGGCCCACGACCTGCACGATCAGCCACTGTCCGTCCGAACACTTGAACAGGTCGGCCGGTGCGGAAGAGAAGCCGAGGTTGCCTTGCGGTACGCGGTCGGGCTTCGAAATCGCCTGCTCGATCAGGATCGAATTGGAGATCGTCAGGGCTGTCGCGAGGAGGGAACCACTGACCTCCTGTCCACGCCCCGTTCGTTCGCGCGCCATCAGGGCCAGGAGCGCGCCGAATGCTGCGGAGATCGCCGTACCGTAGTCGACATATGCGCCGACCGCGCGTCGAGGTGCCCCCGGATCCCCACCCAGATAGACAGTGCCGGAGATTGCTTCCGCGATGCCGTTGAATCCGACCTTGTTCGCATTCGGTCCGGTCCGCCCGAAAGCGTTGGTCGTGACCAGGATGACCCGGGGATTGATGGCCGAAACCGAGGCGTAGTCGAGTCCCATCGACTTCAGCGTCGAAACCGGCAGATTCGCAATGATGATGTCCGCGCGTGCGACGAGTTTGCGCACGATCTCGCGACCCTCGGGCGAAGTCGGCTCGAGACACAGCGAGCGCTTGCCGCGATTCACCTGCATGAACATCGGTCCCTCGCCGCTCTCGGCCAGAGGCAGGATGAAACGATCCTCGCTGCCCCCGACGCGATCGACCCGGATCACGTCGGCACCGTGGTCCGCGAGGAGAGCGCCGCAGAATGGCCCCGCAACGAATCGACCGAAGTCCAGCACCCTGATGCCGGAAAGAACGCGTTCACCAGTAGACAAGTTCCGCCCTCTCTATGAATGCACTGGGTTGGACACGGCGAACGGCCGCAGGATCGAGACCGACCCGGTCGGCTCGGTGCCGCTGATCGCCGGTGCGCAGTCGCGCTGTCATCGGGCGCGTGCGGCGAGTCCGTCCCCGGATCGTGGCGATGGCAATCTATCACGGCCCCCGACTCCGGATTCTCGATGTTTCGACATGCGAACCTGATTTGTCAGGCTCGCTGCCGAACCGGGCGAGGCCGGCGTCCGATCGGCGCGGCCCGCAGGGAGGGCCGAACGGGCCGGCAGGCCGGACTCGGAGCAGGCCCGAGGCGCCGCCTACTCCTGCCTGTCGAGCATGTCCTCGATCGAGCGCACCATCCTGACCAGCCTGGGGCCCAGATCCGACTCGAGCTGATGGGAGGCAACAGTATGGACAGGTACTGCGCAGTTGAACACCATCAGGAAGTCGTTGATCGGGCGTCGCATCGGAACCGCGACCGCTTCGACGAGCGGATTCTGGTGACCATGCCCCAGGCAGAAGCCCGATTTCGCGAAGGCCGCGACGCTCTCTTCGACGCGGGAGGCGTGGATCTTCCAGAGCGCCGGATCCTTGACCTTCACTTCGTTCAACACAGCCGTGCGATCCTGACGGGACAGTCCGGCAAGGTAGGCCCGCCCCATCGCGGACGAGACGATCGGGAAGGTCTGGCCGATGTCCGCCCGCGACTTGGTCAATACTCCGGGAGACCGAGCCGTCTCGATGTAGACCATGTTCAGTCGTTCCCGCAGGCCCATCGAAACCCAGCCGCGCGCGTGGTTGGCAAGTTCCCTCATCGGCCGCCGGGCAATCTGCCGGACGTGGAGATTCCCCAACAGCGGGAAACCGATCGACAGCACAGCGGTGCCGAGGCCGTACTTCCCATACTTGCCCGCCTGCGGAAGATGGCGGAGGTACCCGAGACGCATTAACGTGTAGGTGAGCCTCGAAACGGTCGGCTTCGGCAATCCTGTTCGATCCGAGATCTCCTTGTTGGTCAGTTCGGGTTCTGTAGGACTGAAGCAGCGCAGCACGTCCAGGCCACGGGCGAGCGTGGTCGCGAACTGACGATCCGATTCATTGTCGTCGAGCGTTACGGCTTTCATCTTCGGTGCTTGCGTCCTTGACCTCACGGCGACCTTCTCCTGCCCCGACGATGCGCCGGGGCCGCGGCAAGCTGGTCAACGTTTCGATAATCAGAACACATCGCAAGAAGCGCAGCAACATCCGACCCTGTGAAATCGGCCGTGGCGAACACGTCGGCGACGACACTTGCCGGCGCAGACAGCGTCGCGTGCTTGGAGACTCCAGCGGGCATCGAGCACGCTGCGCCCGGGTTGCCGGGAACGTGCTCCATCGACTGTGAAGGCAATGGCCGTATCTGGATCGTCAGGCTTGGGCGAAGCGGGGGCACTCGACCGGGCTCGGGCGCTCGCCAGCGACGGCACCCGAGTTCGCCCGAACTTCCGAAGAGGAGCCCTTCCATGTCGACCGCCCCCGCCGGGTACCTGTTCACGCTCACGCATTTCGACGGCGATCCCGACCGCGTCGCGACGCCGCTCGCGCTCGCCGTCGACGCG
>CALMSQ010000517.1:0-3481 GCA_937872345.1 uncultured Burkholderiales bacterium
CGGATTCCCCGAGCAGCCACTGTGTCTGAGCCGGACAAGGTCGTACCCGAAGGAGCGCCGCGCTCCGCCGCGCCGCTTCCCGAACCGACGCATCGTCCCGCGCTGGCACGCGCTGCGGGATGGGGCGGCTGGGTCGCGTGGGCGGCGCTGGCGCTCGCCATTGCGTCGGCGCTCTGGACCGGCTCGCGCCTGGGGCTGCTCGAGTCCGAGGCCACGCGCAGGCTGCAGGCCGGCGACCAGCGCATCGCACAGCTCGAGGCATCGCTGGGCCATGCGCAGGCGCAACTGCGCGACGCACTCAGCCGCACCGCGGTGCTGGAGAACAAGGTCCTCGAGACCGCCGGCCTGCAGGCGCAGCTCGAGAAGCTGTATCGGAGCCTCGCCAGCGATTCGACCGACGTGCTGCTCGCCGAAATCGAGTCGGCACTTGCGCTCGCGAGCCAGCAACTTGCGCTGGGCAGCAATCCGCAGGCGGCGCTCGGCGCGCTTCAGGAGATCGAGGCGCGGTTGCGCCGGCAGGACGACCCGTCGCTGGGCGCCGTGCGTCGCGCGCTGCAGCGTGACATCGATCGCCTGAAGGCCTATCCGGCGGCCGACATCCTGTCGCTCGCGATGCGACTCGACGGGCTGCTCGCCTCGATCGACCAGTACCCGCTGATCGCGTCGGTGCGCATGCCGGCGGCACAGGCGCCCGAAGCGGGGCCTGCAGGCCGCGCCGCGGCGCGCGGCGGCTCGTCCGATGCCGACGCGCGTCGTCCCGCATCGGTCGGCGAGGCCACGAGCCGGGCGACCGACGCGGCCGCCGCCGGGCTGAGCGCGCTGCGCGACGAGTTGCAGCAACTCTTCCGCGTGCGGCGGGTCGATACGCCCGACGCGGCGCTGGTCGCGCCCGAGCAGGCCTACTTCCTGCGCCAGAACCTGCGCCTGCTGCTGCTCAATGCGCGGCTCGCATTGCTCTCGCGCAACGAGACGCTGTTCCGCAGCGACGTCGAGCGCGCCGTCGGCTGGCTGCGAAGCTACTACGATCCCGACAACCGCGGCGTGAGCAGCGCGACGGCGCAACTGCGCCAGCTGCTCGGCACCCGCATCGCGCTCGAGCCGCCGACGCTCGCCGAGAGCCTCGCCGCGGTGCGCGCCGCGCGCGCGGCGCGCGAAGCCGGACGCTAGCGCGGCGCCCGGGGGCGACTGACATGCGGCGAGTCATCTGGAGCATGCTGATCGTATCGGCGGCCGTCGGGCTGGCGATGCTGATGCGCTTCAACCATGGCAACGTGGCGGTGCTGTGGCCGCCGTACCGGGTCGACGTGTCGGTGAACTTCGCGGTGCTGATGCTGGTGGTCGCGTTCGTGATCTTCCACCTGTTGCTCGTCGCGCTGTCGAACGCGCTGAACCTGCCTGCACGAGTGCGCGAGTATCGCGAGCGGCGGCGCCGCGAGACCGCGCTGGCAGGGCTGCGCGACAGCCTGCTTGCGTTGTTCGAAGGGCGCTTCGGCCGCGCCGAGCGGCTCGCGCAGTCGGCACTCGGCGATCGCTCGCTCGCTGGCGCTGCGTCGCTGGTGGCCGCCCGCGCCGCGCACCGGATGCGCGAGACCGAGCGCCGCGACCGCTGGCTCGACTCGGCCCGCGAGGAGCCCGGCGCCGCGAATGCGCAGTTGATGACGGCGGCCGAACTCGCCGTGGAGGATCACCGCCCGGGCGACGCGATCGCGGCGATCGAGACGCTGCAGGCCGCCGGTCCGCGCCACATTCACGCACTGCGCATCGCCCTGCGCGCGTACGAGCAGTCGGGCGACTGGCAGGCGGCGATCCACGCGCTGCGGCAGATCGAGAAGCGCAGCGCGCTGCATCCCGCAGCGGTCCGCGGACTGAAGATCCGCGCTTACCGGGCGCTGTTCGCCGCGCGTCGCGACGATCCGGGCGCGGTGCAGCAGCTGTACGCGTCGCTCGCGCCCGCCGACCGCGACGTCGACGAGATCGTCGAGGCCGCCGCGCAGGCCTTCGCCGTGGCGGGGCGCCCGGAGCAGGCCGCGCGCATCGTCGAGCAGGTGCTCGAAATGCGTCTCGTCGCGCCGCTGGTGTCGCTCTACGCGCAGCTCGAGGCGGTGCCGGCGCGCGAGCGGCTGCGCCGGGCCGAGGCCTGGCGCGGGCGCTACGGCGACGACCCGGTGCTGCTCAGGGCGCTCGGCCGCCTGTGCGCGGCGCAGGGACTGTGGGGCAAGGCCGAAGAATTCCTGCTGCTGGCCGCGGGCATGGCGCCCGATCGGGAGACGCACCTGCTGCTGGCGCAGCTCTACGAGCGGCTCGGGCGCGCCGACGAGGCTCAGCAGCACTACCGCGCGGCCGCGCTGGCCGGCCCCGAGGCAACGGCGCTTCCCCCGGCTGCGACCGTCGTGCCCGACGCGACCTGAGGGTGCCGCGCCGACGCGGCGCGCACCTATCCGTGGCGCAGCGCGATGGTCTTCAAGCTCGTGAACGCGTATAGCGCCTCGAAGCCCTTCTCGCGACCGTAGCCGCTGCGGCCCACGCCGCCGAACGGCAGCTCGACGCCGCCGCCCGCGCCGTAGTTGTTCACGAACACCTGTCCCGCGCGCAGTTGCCGCGCGACGCGCAGCTGGCGCGCGCCGTCGCGCGTCCAGAGCCCGGCCACGAGGCCATACGGCGTGCCGTTGGCGATGGCCACTGCTTGCGCCTCGTCGTCGAAGCGCGTGGCCGCCAGCACCGGGCCGAAGATCTCCTCCTGGGCGAGGCGGTGCGCCGGCGGGACGTCGGCGAGCAGCACGGGGGCCTGGTAGAAGCCGTCGGGCGGTGCGTCGTCGACGACGACCCCCTGCGCCGCGAAGTCCAGGCCGCTCGTCTGCGCCTCGGAGAGGAAATCCCAGACGCGCTGCTGCTGCCGGCGCGACACCAGCGGCCCGAGGTCGAGGTCGTCGTGTGCCGGGCCGGCGCGCAGCGCATTGAAGCGGTCCGCCAGCATGCCCACCACCTGATGGTAGATCGACGCCTCGATCAGCACGCGGCTGCCCGCCGAGCAGGTCTGGCCGGCGTTCTGCACGATCGCGTTGACCAGCACCGGCAGCGCTGCGTCGATGTCGGCATCGGCGAAGACCAGCTGCGGCGACTTGCCGCCCAGCTCGAGCGTGACCGGACAGTGGTGCGCGGCCGCTGCCTGCGCGACGCGCCGGCCGGTGTCGGGCGAGCCGGTGAACGAGACGTGATCGATCCCGCGATGTTCGGCGAGCGCCTGCCCGGCCTCGGCTCCCAGCCCGGTCACGATGTTCAGCGCGCCCGGCGGCAGACCCGCCTCGGCGCCGAGTTGCGCGACGCGCAGCAGCGACAGGCACGCGTCTTCGGCCGGCTTGACGACGCAGGCGTTGCCGGCGGCGAGTGCGGCTCCGACCGAGCGTCCGAAGATCTGCATCGGATAGTTCCACGGGATGATGTGGCCCGTGACGCCGTGCGGCTCGCGCAGCGTCAGCACCGT
>CALMSQ010000518.1:0-6016 GCA_937872345.1 uncultured Burkholderiales bacterium
TCGGGCCTGGCGGCAACGATCGGCATCTCGGCCTCGTACCTGAACCTGATCGAGCGCAACAAGCGCAACATCGGCGGGGCGCTGCTCAAGCGCATCGCCGGCGCGCTCGGCCTGGCGCTCGACGAACTGGACGGCGCCGCCGGGCGGCGCCTGCTCGACGACCTGGGCGAACTCGCCGGCGATTCACGGCTGGCGGCGCTGCGGCTCGATCCGGCGGGCATCGACGACCTCGCGGGCCGTCATCCCGGCTGGGCGCGCGCGCTCGTCGTGCTGCAGCGCGCGCTGCTCGATCGCGACCGGGCGGTCGCCGCGCTGTCGGACCGGCTCAGCCACGACCCGTTCCTGGGCGACGCGGTGCACAACGTGTTGAGCCGCGTCGCCGCGATCCGCTCGTCGTCGGAAATCCTGGAGTCTGTCGAAGACCTGGAGCCTGCACAGCGCCAGCGCTTCGTGTCGATCATCGGCGCCGAAAGCGCGCGACTGTCCGACCTCGCGCAGGCGCTCGCCGCGTTCTTCGACCAGGCGCACACCGCGACGCGCTCGATCACCCCGGCCGACGAGGTCGACGACTTCCTGTTCGACCACGACAACCACTTCGCAGCGCTCGAGCAGGCCGCAACCGACTTCCGCGCGGCCGCGGCGATCGAGGGCGACTGTCGCGAGAGCGTGCTGGCCGACTACCTGCTGCGAACCCACTCGGTGCGCACCGAGGTGCGGCCCGCGATCGAGGTCGACGCGATCGCGCCGGGGCGCCCGGCCGCCTTTGCCGCCGACGGCTGCACCCTGTTCCTCGCCGACACCGCACCGCACCCGACGCTGCGCTTCTGGCTCGCGCGCGCCGCCGTCGAGCGGTTCCGCCAGGGACGGCCGGTGGCGGCCGAGGTCGACGCGGCCACACGCCTGACCAGCGAGGCCGCGCGCCGGCGCGCGCAGCGCGCGCTCTCGTCGTACCTGGCCGCGGCGGTGCTGATGCCCTACGAGCCGTTCCTCGACGCGGCCGAGCGCTCGCGCTACGACCTGGAGAGCCTGGGGCGGCGCTTCGGCGCGAGCTACGAGCAGGTCTGCCATCGCCTCGTGACGCTGCGCCGGCCGGGCGCCGAGGGCATCCCGTTCGGATTGATGCGCGCCGATCCGGCCGGCTTCGTGACCAAGCGCTTCCCGTTGCCGCACCTGCTGCTGCCCCGCCACGGCAACGCCTGCCCGATGTGGGCGGTCTACGAGGCGTTCCAGAGCCCCGGCGCGATCGTCCGCCAGCTCGCGGCCTTCCCCACCGGCGATCGCTACCTGTTCCTCGCCCGCGCGATCGAGAAGCCGCGTCCCGCGTTCACGATGCCGCGCCGGCTGGTGTCGGTGATGCTCGCGTGCCACGCGCTGCACGCCGACCGCACCGTGTACGGCGACGGGCTCGACCTGTCCTCGTCGGCCCCGGCGGTACCGGTCGGACCGAACTGCCGGCTGTGCGTGCGGCGCGACTGCGTCTATCGCGAAGAAGACCCGATCATCGATGCGTGAACCGGCAGCCCGACGGTTGCGCGCGGGGTGTGCTCGCGTGCGTGCCCTGCCAGGCGCTACACTCGCCCCGGGGCAAGGAGCCGGCACTACAAGGGAGAGGCAAGGCATGGCGACGCGGGTACTGATCGCCGAGGACGAGCCGAACATCGTCGAATCGCTGAGCTTCGTGCTCGGCCGCGAGGGCTTCGAAGTGTCGGCGGTACTCGACGGCCAGTCCGCGCTCGAGCGGCTGCGCACCGACCCGCCCGACATGATGATCCTCGACGTGATGCTCCCGCGCGTGAACGGCTTCGAGGTGCTCAAGCAGGTGAAGTCCGACCCGTCGCTCAGGTCGATCCCCGTCATCGTCCTCACGGCGAAGGGGCAGGCGCACGACCGCCGCATGGCCGAGGAACTCGGCGTCGACGGCTTCATGACCAAGCCGTTCTCCAACCGCGAGATCGTCGAGCAGGTGCGGCGGCTGGCGCGCGGCTGAGGCGCGCACGGGCGCCGGCCGATCCCCCGAGCCGTGAATACGCCGACCCCCTCGCCCCGGCTGCGCGACGCGGCAGTGGTGCTGCCGCTGGTCGGCCTGTTCCTGCTGATGCCGCCGGTGATCACGCTGTTCGTCAGGCCCGCAGAGGTCGCTGGCGTGCCGCTGATCGTGGCTTACCTGTTCGGCGTCTGGCTCGCGCTGATCGGCTGCGCCGCGCTGCTGGGGCGCCGCATCGCACCCGACACTGCGCCCGACCCGGGACGCGGCGCCGCGTCCGATCCCGTGGACGATCCCGGGCCCGAAGGTGCCGGGCAGCCCCGCGACCCTCGCCGCGACCGCGGACCGACGACATGATGCTGTCGGCCAACCTGGTACTGGCGATCGCGCTGCTCTACGTGGCGCTGCTGTTCGCGGTCGCCTTCGTCGGCGACCGCCGCGCCCGCATGGGCCGGCTCGGCTGGCTGCAGTCTCCGCTCGTCTACACGTTGTCGATCTCGGTCTATTGCACTTCATGGACCTTCTACGGCGCGGTGGGCTCGGCCGCGCGCAACGGGCTGGAGTTCGCGACGATCTACCTCGGCCCGACGCTGGTCTTCGTCGGCTGGTGGGTGTTCCTTCGCAAGATCGTGCGCATCGGCCACGTTCACGGCATCACGTCGATCGCCGACATGATTTCGTCGCGCTACGGAAAGAGCCCGGGGCTCGCGGCACTGGTCACGCTGATCGCGGTCGTCGGCACGACGCCATACATCGCGCTGCAGCTGCGCGCGGTGACGATCAGCTTCCAGGTGATCGGAAATGCCGGGCCCGATCCCCTGTCGGGGCATCCCGCCGCGACGCCGGACTTCCGGCTCGGGTTCTGGATCGCGCTCGGCATGGCGGTGTTCACGATCCTGTTCGGCACGAGGAACATCGACGCGAAGGAGCGCCACCACGGCGTCGTCGCGGCGATCGCGCTCGAGGCGGTCGTCAAGCTGGTGGCGCTGGTCGCCGTCGGCGTGATGGTCGTCTACGGCATATCGGAGGGCCCCGGCGAGATCTTCTCCCGCGCCTCGCCGGAGATCCTTCATTCGCACGACGTGTTCGGTCCACGCTGGGTCGCGGTGACCCTGCTGTCGGCCGCGGCGATCGTCTGCCTGCCGCGCGAGTTCCAGGTCGCGGTGGTCGAGAACACCGACGAGCGCCACCTGCGCACGGCGTCGTGGCTGTTTCCGCTGTACCTGTTCCTGATCTCGCTGTTCGTGCTGCCGATCGCGATCGCCGGGCTGAGCTTCCTGCCGGAGGGGTCCAACCCCGACATGTTCGTGCTGACGCTGCCGATGTGGGCACGGCAGGAAGAGGTGGCGCTGCTCGCGTTCCTCGGTGGCTTCTCGTCGGCGACCTCGATGGTGATCGTCGCGTGCATCGCGCTGTCGACGATGGTGTCGAATCACCTGATCATGCCGGTGGCGCTGCGCTTCGGCTGGGTGTCGCTGAACGCCAGCGGCGAGATCCGGCGGTTCCTGCTCGCCAGCCGCCGCGCCAGCATCTGCCTGATGCTGCTTCTCGGGTACCTGTACTTCCGTGTCAAGGGCAATTCCGACGCGCTGGCGTCGATCGGCCTGATCTCGTTCGCCGGCGTCGCGCAGGTGATGCCGAGCCTGGTGGGCGGCCTGTTCTGGCGGCGCGCGAACGCCGACGGCGCGCTCGCGGGACTGGCCGCCGGCGCGCTGCTGTGGGCCTACACGCTGTTCCTGCCCAGCTTCGGCGGCGACTTCATCGTCTCGTCGCGCGTAATCGCCGACGGACTGTTCGGCTTGCCGCTGCTGCGGCCGCACGCGCTGTTCGGGCTCGACCGGCTCGATCCGCTGATGCATTCGCTGTTCTGGAGCCTGTCGCTGAACACGCTGCTGTTCGTGCTGCTTTCGCTGTGGCGCGAGCCCCAGCCGCTCGAGCGACTGCAGAGCACGCTGTTCGTCGACGTGTTCCGCACGCCGGCCGAGGCGGCCAGCGGGCTGGTCCGGCGCTCGGCGACGACCGACGACCTGAGCCTGCTCGCACAGCGCATCCTCGGCTCGGAGGAAGCGACGCGGCTGTTCCGCGCAGCCAGCCGCGCGCAGGGACGGGGCAGCGAGGCGCCAGTCGCCAACGACGCCTTCATCACGCAGCTCGAGCGAAAGCTCGCGGGCAGCATCGGCGCCGCGTCGGCGCACGCGATGATTTCGCAGGTGGTGACCGGCGAGACGATCAGCCTGGACGCGCTGATGAAGATCGCCGACGAGACCCAGCGCGTGCGCGATTACAGCCGGCAGCTCGAGGAGAAGTCGCGCCAGCTCGAGGCCACCGCCCGCCAGCTCAGCGACGCCAACGAACGCCTGACGCGCCTGGACGCTGAGAAGGACGACTTCCTCAGCCAGGTGAGCCACGAGGTGCGCACGCCGATGACCTCGATCCGCTCGTTCTCGGAGATCCTCCTCGACTCGAAGGATCTCGATGCGGCACAGGCCGATCGGTTCGTGCACATCATCCACGAGGAGAGCATCCGCCTGACGCGGCTGCTGGACAGCATCCTCGACCTGAGCCTGCTCGAGCGCGGCGAGGCGCCGTGGCGGCTCTCGCGGATCGACCCCGAAGTCGCGCTGGAGAACTCGATCCGGACCTGCCAGGGCCTCGCGGCCAAGGCGGGGGTGCGCCTGGTCAGCGAGGCGCGCGCGGTCGGCGCCGTCGTCGAGGCCGACGGCGACCGCCTGAGCCAGGTGTTCATCAACCTGTTGTCGAACGCAATCAAGTACAACACGAACGCCGACCCGTGGGTGCGCGTGCGCAGCCGGATCGCCGGGCAGTCGTACGAGGTGCTGGTCGAGGACAACGGGCCGGGCATCCGTCCCGAGGAACGCGAGCTGATCTTCTCGAAGTTCCTGCGCGGCTGGGCGCACACGCAGACGGCCGCGTCGGGGGCGGGCCTGGGCCTGGCAATCAGCTGGCAGATCATGCGCAGGCTCGGCGGATCGCTGACACTGGTTCCCGGGTCGCCCCCGGGCGCCTGCTTCAGGGTGGCCTTGCCGCTGGCGAGCGCCGCAGGAGACACTTCGACCTGAGGGTTACGATGGCCCAGATGGATCGCATCTACCGGATCGATCACCTGATCCGCGAACGCAAGGTGGTCCCGTTCGAAGAGCTCAGGCGCGACCTCGAAGTCTCGCGGGCGACGCTCAAGCGCGACATCATGTTCATGCGCGACCGGTTCAATGCGCCGATCGTCTACGACCGCGACCGCGGCGGCTACTGCCTCGGCCCCGCCGGCTATGGTGGCCAGTACGCGCTGCCCGGCCTGTGGTTCAACGACCGCGAAGTGCTGGCGCTCCTCACGATGCACCGGATGCTGGTCGACCTCGACACCGGAGGGATTCTCGGTCCGCACATCCAGCCGCTCGTCGAGCGACTGAAGTCGCTGATGGACACCGCCAGCCACTCGGCCGACGAGATCATGAAGCGGGTTCGCCTGATTCCCGCGCACAACCGCCCGGTCGCACCCAGCTGCTTCGAGGTCGTCGGAAGTGCGCTGGTCTCGCGCAAGCGCCTCGAGATCGCCTACTACACCCGCTCGCGCAACGCGCGCAGCGTGCGCGAGCTGTCCCCGCAAAGGCTCGTTCACTACCGCAACGCCTGGTACCTGGACGCCTGGTGTCATCGGTCGAACTCGCTTCGGGTGTTCGCCCTCGATGCGACCGAACAGGCCCGGCTGATCGAGCGGCGCGCGCACGACGTCTCGCTGGCCGAGGTCGATCGCCAGCTCGGCTCGGGCTACGGCATCTACCGCGGCCGCAAGCTCACCTGGGCGAGGCTGCGCTTCTCGGCCGACGCAGCGCGCTGGGTGCGCGCCGAGATCTGGCACCCGGACCAGAAGGGTATCGACCTGGACGACGGCGGCTACGAGCTGCGCGTGCCGTACGGCGCGACGCCCGAGCTCGAAATGGACATCCTGCGCCACGGCGAGCACGTCGAGGTCGTCGAGCCCGAATCGCTCAGGCGCAGCATCGCCGCGCGGCT
>CALMSQ010000519.1:0-6016 GCA_937872345.1 uncultured Burkholderiales bacterium
ACGGCGTGCACCTGCTCAGGACGCCCCGGGGCACGGTGCGCGCCCGCGCGGTCGGCTTCGCGACCGGCGGCTACACGAGCAACGGCCTGCATCGCAGCCTCGACTCGAAGATCATGCCGATCCTGTCGAATTCGCTGGTCACGCGGCCGCTGACCGAGGCCGAGATCGAGGCGACCAACTTCGTGACGACCGAGGTCATCACCGACACGCGCACGCTGCGCTTCTACTACCGCAGGCTGCCCGACAACCGGGTTCAGATCGGCAGCCGCAGTTCGATCACCGGCGCCGACGCGCCGAACCCGCGCCACATGGCGGTGCTGGTCGACGGCCTGCACCGAAAGTTTCCGGCGCTCGAGGGCATCCGCATCGACTATTCGTGGTGGGGCTGGGTCGACGTGAGCCACGACATGATGCCGCGGGTGATGCAGCCCGACCCGCGCGAGACCGTGTTCTACGCGCTCGGCTACGGTGGAAACGGCGTGGCGTTCTCGGCGCACGCCGGGCGGCGTATGGCCGAGCGCATCGCCGGCAAGCGCAACCGCGCGTTCGAGCTGCCGATCTACGACTCGCCGCTGCCGTATCCGATGGCGTTCGGCGCACTCGAGTCGCGCGCGTTCGCGCCGTTGCGGCGCTTCGGGCAGCGCGCCCTCTATCGCTGGTACTGGCTGCGCGACGAGATGCTCTGAGCGGGCGGCGCGTCGCCGGGCGCGGTGCGCGTGGCCGTTCAGCGGGACGCGCGGCAGGTCAGCGGCGTGCGTGCCCGCCGATCAGCGCGACGATCTCGCGAAACACGGAGTTGCCCGGTGGAGCCGACAGGTCGAGCGCCTGGCTGCGGCCGTAGAACGGGCTGAGGTCGAGCCCGACACCGACGCCGAGGATCGCGACGTCGCCGGCCTGCTCGTGCCGCTGCACGACCTCGCGCAGGTGATGATCGAGATAGTGCGGATCGTTGGCGAGATTCGTCGCCGTGTCCATCGGACAGCCGTCGGAGATCACCAGCAGCAGGCGGCGCTCTTCGGGCCGGCTGCGCAGCCGCGAACAGGCCCAGTCGACCGCCTCGCCGTCGATGCCCTCGCGAAACAGCACCGGCGCGAGCAGGGCGGCGATTGCCGGGCGCGCGCGTCGCCACGCCGTGTCGGCGTCCTTGAAGACGATGTGGCAGGCCTCGTTGAGCCGCCCCGGGTGCGGCGGCTGCCCGGCGCGCCGCCAGTCGCGCAGCGCGCGCCCACCGTTCCAGGCGCCGGTGGTGAAGCCGAGCACCTCGGTGGCGGCGCCCGCCATTTCGAGCGCGCGCGCGAGCACGTCGACCAGCATCGCCACCGATTCGACGTGCTGCTTCATCGAGCCCGAGCAATCGACCAGGAAGCCGACCGTGCACTGCGCGGCCGGCTCGAGCCGTTCGGTGCGGAACAGCCGGCGCTCGGCCGGCGACGCGACCAGCTGCGCCAGCCGGCGGCCGTCGACGTGCCCCTCCTCCTGCCCGGCGTTCCAGTCGTCGCGCACCGGCACGGCGAGCAGAGCCTTCAGTTCGCGCGCGAGCCGCGCCAGGTTGACGCCCTGGGCCGCAATACGCCGATCGAGCCGCTCGCGGTACTCGGCGAGTCGTGGACGGCCCACCAGTTCCGTCGCGGCGACTTCACGGTCGTACGCGCGGGTGAAGACGCGATAGCCGTCGTCGGACGCTTCGAGCACTCGGCTGCGGCCTGGCGCCGCGATCGCGATCTCGCCGTCGCCGGCAGCGTCATCGGGCTCCATGAACCGCGCGAGCGCGGTGCGGTCTTCGGCTTCGTCGCCCTGCTGGCCGTTGCCGCGCTCGTCGTCGGCGCTGTGGATCATCTCGCCGACGATGTGGGCGATCGACAGCGCGTGCCGCGCGTACTCGGCCTGGTCGTCGCGATGCCGGCGCAGCGCGGCGAGGTCGTGCCCCAGCACCGGCACGATCGAGCCGCGCGTCGTCTCGAGCAGGTCTTCGGTCTCCTCGAGCACCGGCTCGCCGGTGACGCGCGCGCGGCAGATCTGCGCGACCGTGTACAGCAGGATGCCGCGCGAGGATTCGGTGAGTCCCGACCGGTGGAACGCGAGCGACCACTGCTCGAAACGATGGCGCAGGTTGCGCGCGACGCCGGGCATGCCGGCGGGCGGCCCCGCCTCGACGCGGATCTGCTCGAGCAGGTCGAACACCAGCCGCTCGACCGGATCGGCCGGGGCGAGGCGCCGGTGCAGCGCCTCGTCCGAGCGCGCCACGCGCAGCGCCAGCCCGTCGGCGGCGCCGCGAAACGACGCGAAGTCGTCGGCCTCGAGCGACGGGTGCAGGTGCGGCGCGAAGAGCGGCAGCGCGCGCCGGCCGCGGTGAAGCCGGCGGCCGCGAAAGTGCAGGTCGGTTTCGCCGGCGAGTGCGCGGATGGCGGCCGCGCAGAGTTCCTCGACCTTCTGCTGGTGGCGGGCCCGGGCCTGCGCCTCACCCACGGTGCGACTCGTCGAGCTCGCGGTCGAAGCAGCGCTGGAAGTACTCGGCGACGATCGGCCGCTCCGCCTCGTCGCACTTGTTCACGAACGAAAGGCGGAAGGCCAGCGCGGGGTCGCCGAAGATGCCGATGTTCTCGGCCCAGGTGATGACGGTGCGCGGCGACATCAGCGTGGAGAGGTCGCCGGCGGCGAAGCCGTTGCGCGTGAGCTCGGCCACCGCGACCATCGACTCGAGCAGCGGCCGGCTCGACGCGCCCGCCAGTTGCGGCACGCGTGCCTGCACGATCGCGATCTCCTCGTCGCGCGGCAGGTAGTTCAGCGTCGCGACGATGTTCCAGCGGTCGATCTGCGCGTGATTGAGCCGTTGCGCGCCGTGGTAGAGCCCGTTCAGGTTGCCCAGCCCCACCGTGTTGGTCGTCGCGAACAGCCGGAAGTACGGGTGCGGGCGCAGCACGCGGTTCTGGTCGAGCAGCGTGAACTTGCCGTCGCGCTCGAGGATGCGCTGGATCACGAACATCACGTCGGGGCGCCCGGCGTCGTACTCGTCGAAGATCAGCGCGACCGGCCGCTGCAGCGCCCACGGCACGATGCCCTCCTGGAACTCGGTCACCTGCTGGCCGTCGCGCAGCACGACCGCGTCGCGGCCGACCAGGTCCAGCCGGCTGATGTGGCCGTCGAGGTTGATGCGCACGCACGGCCAGTTCAGGCGCGCGGCGACCTGCTCGACGTGGGTCGACTTGCCGGTGCCGTGCAGCCCCTGGACCATCACGCGCCGGTTGTGCGCGAAGCCGGCCAGCAGCGCCAGCGTGACGTCGCGGTTGAAGCGGTAGGCCTCGTCGATCTCGGGGACGTGGTCGTCGCGCTCGGCGAACGCCGGGACGCGCAGGTCGGTGTCGATGCCGAAGACCTCGCGCACGGCAACCGTGCGGTCGGGCTGGATCGTGGAGATGTCGGTCAAGGCGATGTCCTTCGGGCGGGGCTTCGTCGGGGCGTCGCTCGCGCGCGAACGCGCGGCGCCACCGTTCAGGCGCGCGCCTTCGCCGCGGCCGGCGGCGTGGCGTCGTCGATGTCGGCGATCGCGCTGGCCGCGCGCCGCAGCGCGGGCAGCAGGCCGAGCGCCTTCTTCGGCGTCAGGCGGATGCTCGGTGCCTGCAACGCCACGCACAGGTTCGAGCGCCCCGACGGCGCCGGCACCAGCACGGCCAGGCACAGCAGCCCGGGGAGGAACTCCTCGTTGTCGATCGCATAGCCGTCGCGGCGCACGCGCTCGAGTTCGCGATCGATGCGCGCGGGGTCGGTCAGCGTGGCCGGCGTGAAGCGCTCGAGCGGCGCGTGCGCCAGCAGCCGCCGGCGCTGCGCCGGCGTCATCTGCGACAGGATCATCTTGCCGCTGGCCGAGCAATGCACCGGCACCCGCGAGCCGGGGTGCAGGTAGAAGCGCAGCGGAGCCGGCGTCTCGACCCGATCGAGGTAGACCACCTCGCTGCCCGACAGCGCGGTCAGGTTGCAGCTCTCGCCGATCTCGTCGACCAGCGCGCGCAACACGACGTGGCGTGCGCCGTGCCAGGTGTTGTTCAGCAGCAGGTTCTCGGCCAGGCGGCGCAGCCGCACGCCGGTGCTGTAGTGGCGGCCGTCGCCCTCGCGCTGCAGCAGGCCGCCCGCCTCGAGTTGCTGCAGCATCCGGTGCAGCGTGGGCTTCGGCAGCCCGGTTTCCTCGACGAGGCCCTGCAGCGAGACCAGCTGGTCGCGCTCGGCGATCACTTCGAGCAGCGCGAACAGCCGCATGGCCGGCGTGTCGCCATTGACTTCGATGGGCTGGGGCCTGGGCGCGGCGACGAGCTTCATGGGCCCCATGATAGCTGGTGTTCCGATTATTGGTATATCGCGTACCGGATTCCGGAACCTTCGGCTACGATTCGGCCATACCCCATCCACCCCGGGAGACCGATGCCATGAGCAAGCAACCCCCCATCGCCGCCCGCACCGTCGTGAGCGGCGCCCAGAAAATGACCCCGTCCGAGGCCTTTGTCGAGACCCTGGTCGCCAACGGCGTGACCGACATCTTCGGCATCATGGGCTCGGCCTTCATGGACGCGATGGACATCTTCGCGCCGGCCGGCATCCGGCTGATTCCGGTCGTGCACGAGCAGGGCGCTGCGCACATGGCCGACGGCTACGCGCGCGTCTCCGGGCGTCACGGCGTGGTCATCGGCCAGAACGGCCCCGGCATCAGCAACTGCGTGACCGCGATCGCGGCCGCCTACTGGGCGCACAGCCCGGTCGTCATCGTCACGCCGGAGACCGGCACGATGGGCATGGGGCTCGGCGGCTTCCAGGAGTGCAACCAGCTGCCGATGTTCCAGGAGTTCACCAAGTACCAGGGCCACGTGAACAACCCGAAGCGGATGGCCGAATACACGGCCCGCTGCTTCGACCGCGCGATGTCCGAGATCGGCCCGACGCAGCTGAATATCCCACGCGACTACTTCTACGGCGAGATCCAGTGCGAGATCCCGAAGCCGCAGCGCCTCGATCGCGGACCCGGTGGCGAGCAGAGCCTGAACGAGGCGGCCGAGCTGCTGGCGAAGGCGAAATTCCCGGTCATCATCTCGGGCGGCGGCGTGGTGATGGCCGACGGCGTCGAGCAGTGCAAGGCGCTGGCCGAGCGGCTGGGTGCCCCCGTGGTCAACAGCTACCTGCACAACGACTCGTTCCCGGCCAGCCACCCGCTGTGGTGCGGCCCGCTGGGCTACCAGGGCTCGAAGGCGGCGATGAAGCTGATGTCGCGCGCCGACGTGGTGGTGGCGCTCGGCTCGCGGCTCGGGCCCTTCGGCACGCTGCCGCAGCACGGGATGGACTACTGGCCGAAGGACGCGAAGATCATCCAGATCGACGCCGACCACAAGATGCTCGGCCTGGTGAAGAAGATCTCGGTCGGCATCTGCGGCGACGCGAAGGCCGCCGCCGCGGCGCTGGTGCAGCGGCTGGCAGGCAAGACGCTCGCCTGCGACGCGAACAAGGCCGAGCGCGCGAAGCAGGTCGCCGACGAGAAGGCGGCCTGGGAGAAGGAGCTGTCCGAGTGGACACACGAGCGCGACCCGTTCAGCCTCGAGATGATCGAGGAGGCCAAGCGCGAGGGCGGCAAGTGGCTGCATCCGCGCCAGGTGCTGCGCGAGCTCGAGAAGGCGATGCCGGCGCACGTGATGGTGTCGACCGACATCGGCAATATCAACTCGGTGGCAAACAGCTACCTGCGCTTCGAGGAGCCGCGCAGCATGTTCGCGGCGATGAGCTTCGGCAACTGCGGCTACGCGTTCCCCACGATCGTCGGCGCGAAAGTTGCCGCGCCGCACCGGCCGGCAATCTCGTATGCCGGTGACGGGGCCTGGGCGATGAGCATGGGCGAGATCCTCACCTGCGTGCGCCACGACATTCCGGTCACTGCGGTCGTGTTCCACAACCGCCAGTGGGGCGCCGAGAAGAAGAACCAGGTCGACTTCTACAACCGTCGCTTCGTTGCCGGCGAGCTCGAGAGCCCGAGCTTCGCGGG
>CALMSQ010000520.1:0-4436 GCA_937872345.1 uncultured Burkholderiales bacterium
CCGACGACATCATGTGGGACGGGCCGCTGAAGGCGCAGGTGTCCAACGCGACCAGCGCGCTGCTGACCCGGGTGCACAAGGTCAACCGCTTCGTGGTCCTGGCGCTGATCGCGCTGCACCTGGTGGCGATCGCCTGGTACGGAAGTGTGCGAAAGGAGCCGCTGGTGCGCGCGATGATCGACGGGGACAAGGCGGTCGCGACAGTGGCGGGCGAGCCGTCACCGGAGCCGGCCGCCGACGGCGCGCGCGAACGCGTGCTCGCGCTGGCGCTGCTCGGCCTGAGCGCCGTCGCGGTCTGGGCGATCGTCAAGCGGCTCGCCTGACCGACCGCGCGGCGCGCCGACGCGCGCCACGCGGTGCGTCCGCTACATCTCCCGGTACTTGTCGTGGCAGGCCTTGCAGGCAGCACCGGTCGCACCCACCTGCTTGCGCAGGGCGTCGAGGTCTGCGGCCGCACTGACCAGTTTCCCGGTCTCGCCGTTCAGGCGCTCGGACAGCGCCTTGACGTCGGCGAGGTTCTGGAACAGCTCGGGCTTCGCGCCGGTCTTGCCCTTGTCCGAACCGGGGACGAACGCCTCCCACGGCAGCCTGGCCATCGTGTCGACGATGCGCGCCGAGTTCTGCGCCGCCGCCGCGTCGAACGGCCGCTCGCCCTTGGCCATCGCCGCGAGCCGGCCCATGTGGTTGGCCATCACGGTGAACGATGCCTGCCGGTACTTGATGGCGTCTTCGGTCTTGGCGAACTGAGCCATCGCCGGGGCGGCGAGCGTGATGCCCGCGACGAGCGCCGCGGCGCCCAATGCGATTCCGGTCCTTCCGATCATTGACTGGGTTCCTCTGCGTGGATCGCGGCCACCCGACGTGCCGCGGCCGCACAGACTGCCGCATCCGGCGTTGCGCACACGCGATTCGCCCTTCACCGCGGTCGGGTTCGCCGGTCGGGGCGCGCGGCGATCCGCCGCCCGCGCCCGACCCTCCGCTCACGACCGGGTTCGCCGCGCGAGCCCGGGTCCGTCGACCGGACTCAGATCCGGCGCGCGAGTTCGCCCGCCTTGCCGGTGTAGCCAGCCGGCGTCAACGCCTTCAGTCGCGCCTTCGCGTCGTCCGGGATCGGCAACCCGTCGACGAACGCGGCGAGTGCCTCCGGTGTGATCGCCTTGCCGCGCGTGAGCGCCTTCAACTGCTCGTACGGGTTCTCGACCCCGTAGCGGCGCATCACGGTCTGGATCGGCTCGGCCAGCACTTCCCAGGTCGCGTCGAGGTCGGCGGCCAGCCGATCGGCGTTGAGCTCGAGCTTGCCCAGCCCGCGCAGGCACGCATCCCAGGCCAGCAGCGAGTGACCGAACGCCACGCCGACGTTGCGCAGCACGGTCGAGTCGGTCAGGTCGCGCTGCCAGCGCGACACCGGCAGCTTCTCGGACAGGTGGCGCAGAAGTGCGTTGGCCAGCCCGGCGTTGCCCTCCGAGTTCTCGAAGTCGATCGGGTTGACCTTGTGCGGCATCGTCGAGGAACCGATCTCGCCTTCCTTCAGCTTCTGGCGGAAGTAGCCCAGCGAGATGTAGCCCCAGACGTCGCGGTCGAGGTCGAGCAGGATCGTGTTCAGCCGCGCGAGTGCGTCGAACAGTTCGGCCATCCAGTCGTGCGGCTCGATCTGGATCGTGTACGGGTTGAAGACCAGCCCGAGCGACTCGACCACCCGGCGCGAGAACGCCTCCCAGTCGACGCCCGGATACGCCGACAGGTGCGCGTTGTAGTTGCCGACCGCGCCGTTCATCTTGCCCAGCGGCTCGACCGCGGCGAAGCGCGCCCGCGCGCGCTCCAGACGCGCCACGACATTGGCGAATTCCTTGCCCAGCGTCGTGGGCGAGGCCGGCTGGCCGTGCGTGCGCGAGAGCATCGGGACGTCGGCGTGGCGGTGCGCCAACCCGCGCAACGCGTCGATCACGGCGCCGATCGCCGGCAGCAGTACGTCGCGGCGTGCGGCCTGCAACATCAGCGCGTGCGAGGTGTTGTTGATGTCCTCGGACGTGCACGCGAAATGGACGAACTCGCTCGCCCGCACCAGCTCCGGGACATCGCGCACCGACTCCTTCAGGAAGTACTCGACCGCCTTCACGTCGTGGTTCGTGACGCGCTCGATCTCCTTGATGCGCGCGGCCTGTGCGACGCCGAAGCCGTCGACCAGCGCGCGCAGCCGCTGCCGCGCGGACTCGGAGAAGGCCGGGAGTTCGGGTAATCCCGCATCCGACAGCGCCACCAGCCACGCGACCTCGACCTGCACCCGGCAGCGCATGAAGCCGGCTTCGGACAGGAGCGCGCGCAACGGTCCCAGACGGGCGGCGTAACGGCCATCGAGCGGCGACAGCGCGGTGAGTTCAGGCGATGCAGCGGGCGACGGAGCGTGCGATTCGTTCATGCGTCCAATCCTAGCACCCGTGGCTGCGTGACGCGCCGCGGCCTTGCTATACTGAATTCAAACAACCCCGCGGGGCCAGATGAAGCTCATCGGTTCGAATTCGAGCCCCTACGTGCGCAAGGTGCGCATCGTGATGGCGGAAAAGAAGATCGACTACCAGTACGAACTGGACGATGTCTTCTCCCCGACCTCCAACATCACCCAGTCCAATCCGCTCGGCAAGGTGCCGTGCCTGATCATGGACGACGGCGGAGCCGTGTTCGACTCGCGCGTGATCGTCGAGTACCTCGACAACCTGACGCCGGTACACCGGCTGGTGCCGCCCAACGGCCGATCGCGCGTCGAGGTCAAGACCTGGGAGGCGCTCGGCGACGGCCTGCTCGACGCCGCGCTGCTGATGCGGATGGAGCAGACGCAGCGCACCGACGCGCAGCGCAGCCCGTCGTGGATCGCGCGCCAGATGGGCAAGGTCGAATCCGCGCTGCAGGCGATGTCCACCGGGCTCGGCGACAAGCCCTGGTGCGCCGACGGCAAGTACTCGCTGGCCGACATCGCAGTCGGCTGCGCGCTCGGCTACCTCGACTTCCGCTTCCCGCAACTCGGTTGGCGCGCGCAGTTCTCGAACCTCGCGCGCCACGCCGACAAGCTGTTCGCGCGCCAGAGCTTCATCGACACGATGCCGCGCTGAGCGCCGCACCCCGACAGCCAGCGAACACGAAAAGCCCCGCCGAAGCGGGGCTTTCGCGAGGCGGACGAAGGTTACCGCTTGCTGCGGCGGGCGACGGCGAGCCCGGCGAGCCCCAGGCCCATCAGCGCGAGGGCGGCGGGTTCGGGGACAGCGCCGGCGATCACCCTGCCGTCGACCGCGACGTTGCGGATGGTGATCGTCGCCGAGTTGCCGGCCACGCCGAAGGTAGACCCCCGGAAATCGAGGTCACCGACCAGGCCGGCGATCGAAGTGGTGTCGATCGTCGCAGTGATCCATCCCGTGTTGCCGCTGTGGTAGGCGTTGAACAGGTTGGAGCAGCACGGATCGACGATGCTGGCGTTCAGTCCGATGTTGGGCGCGGACACGTAGACGACGTCGCTGAACTGGTACTCGAACGTCAGGGCATTGCCGACCGTGAGGTTGTCGACCCGTTCCACGTCCTCGACGATGCCGGCTGGCGTCAGGACGATCGGGGCCGCATGGACGACCGGCAACAGGGAGGTCGCTGCGATCACCGCGAGCGCTGCAAGACTGGGTTTCATCGTCGTCTCGAAAGGTGAATGTCTACCAGCGATTCGAAGCATGCCCCGTGCCAGGCTTCGATCCGCCCAGCGATGTCAAGGACTTGCGTCACTTTGCCCGGCTGCGCGGCGATTGCTGCGCGGCAATGTGTAAAAAATTCCGACAACGAACCGCTGCCGCGAAGTGCGCCGACCCCCGGGAACGAGGACCCGCGTCAGAGCAGCCCGCGCAGGCTGCTCCACGAGGTCGACAGCGTCGCGTCGATCACCCCGTCGAGATAGCGGTCGAGGTCGAGCCTGATCTGCACCGCGTCGATCGCGTTGGCATACACCGCCGAATCGTCGGGCGCGCTCACCAGCAGGATTCCCAGCGGATACGCAGGCGCCGGCCCTGGCAGCGTGACGGCGCCTTGGCTGCGGGCGCGCAGCCGGGCGAGATCCGTTCCGGCGAACCGCCCGTCGGCGAGCTCGAAGTCCGCGCTGACCGTGTCGGAGCCGGGGCCGTCGACCAGCCGCAGCGTGAGCAGCTCGATCGACTGCCGGTCGCGCGCCACGCCCGAGATCAGCGGATCGACCCACAGCTGGGCGCTGTCGAAGTCGACGACGGCGTTCTGCGCGTCGAGCCGCTGGCCGTCGAGCACCGCGCGGCCCGTCACGACGCGCGCCTGCGCGGGCAGCGTCGTGGTCTCGGTCCGCCACGCCGTATAGTCGATCGTGATCCGCGCGCTCCAGGCGGCGCTCAGCCCCGGATAGCCCGACGCCGAGCCGACGCTCATCGCCATGGTGCCGG
>CALMSQ010000521.1:0-4212 GCA_937872345.1 uncultured Burkholderiales bacterium
TCGTCGCTGCCGCCGCCTTCGACCATGTAGCACGCGAGCGTCCACGGGCTGCCCGAAAAGCCGATCAGCGGCACGCGGCCGCCGAGCGCGCCGCGAATCGTGCGCACCGCGTCGGTCACGTAGCGCAGCTCGGCCGACGGGTCGGGCACCGCGAGCTGCTTCACGGCTGCCTCGTCGCGCACCGGGCGCGCGAACTTCGGGCCTTCGCCCTCGGCGAAGTACAGGCCCAGGCCCATCGCATCGGGAACCGTGAGGATGTCCGAGAACAGGATCGCCGCATCGAGCGGGTAGCGCTCCAGTGGCTGCAGCGTCACTTCGCAGGCCAGCTCCGGCGTCTTGCACAGCGCGAGGAAGCTGCCCGCACGCTTGCGCGTCGCGTTGTACTCGGGCAGATAGCGGCCTGCCTGGCGCAT
This sequence comes from uncultured Burkholderiales bacterium, assembly GCA_937872345.1. Lineage (GTDB taxonomy): Bacteria > Pseudomonadota > Gammaproteobacteria > Burkholderiales > Burkholderiaceae_E > Zeimonas. Next base: position 414 of record CALMSQ010000521.1, read on the forward strand.
CAGCCAGATCGGCGTGTAGTCGGTCGGCTCGCGGCGCAGCGCGCGCAGGAAGGTGTCGTTGGCGGGGGTGCTCACGCGGGCGATTCTACCCGGCCATCCGCGTCCCGATCAGGCCTCCTCGGCCGCCGTCGCCTGCGTGCGCGTGTGCGCCCAGGCCTTCGGCGTCGCGCCGGTGCGCGTGGCGAACACCCGGCCGAGTGCGGCCGGGCTCGCGTAGCCGACCTCGCCGGCGACCTCCTTGACCGGGCGACCCTGCTGCAGCAGGTGCTGCGCGAGGCTGATTCGCCAACGGGTCAGGTACTCGCCGGGTGCGATGCCGACCACCTGCTTGAAGCGCGCCGCAAAGCGCGCCCGCGACATGCCGGCCCGCGCGGCGAGCTCTTCGAGGTGCCAGTCACGCTGGGGCTGGTCGTGCAACGAGATCAGCGCCTTCGACAGGCGCGGATCGGCGAGCCCCGCGAGCATGCCGCTGTTGGCCAGCGAGCGGTCGATCACGTGGCGCAGCACCTGCACCAGCAGCAGGTCGCAGAGGCGATCGAGCGCGATGCGACGCCCGCAGCGCGCGGCGTCGGCTTCATCGAACAGCTGCTCGAGCGTCGCACGGGCGTCGGTGAGCGCCTCGAGCGGCAGGACCAGCAGCGGCGGCAGCGCTGCCGCCAGCGGACTCACCGAACCGCCGTCGAAGCGGATCGCGGCGCTGATCAGGCTGACCGTCGGGCCAGCGTCGGGCTGCAGCCGATGCTCGAACGGCCGCGGGTAGAACAGAAGACTCGGCCGCGACAACTTGAGCGGCGACCAGCCGGGATGCAGCGCCTGCGCCGACCCGCTGCGCAGCAGGTGCAGGCGCCCGGTGTCGTGCGCGGCGTCGAACGACGCGGCCTGGTGCAGCGCGCCCGTCCGATCGACGTGGGCCGCGACACTGAAACGGGCGAGCAGGTTCGACAGGCGATCCGCCATTCTGAGACGATCCGGGATGGAATCGGCATTCTATGTCACGGAGCGGCTCATGAGTCGGCGAATCGCGCCACGTGGCGATCGCCGACCCGCAAGGGCCGACGGACGCGCAACGTCGCCGACGCGAGTCGTTCAGCGTCCGGGGCACAGGCCGCCGACCGCGTCGACTTCTCCCGGCGCGAGGGGCGGCATGACGCCGTCGAGCGCGAGAAGGTAGCTCTCCTGGCCCTTGGGGCATCCGGCGGTATCGCAGCGCGTACTGCGATGCAGCGCCACCGTGCGCGCGGCCTTCGAGCCAATGAGGTACCAGTGGCCGCGCGACAACTGGTAGACGCGGTCGCACCGCGCGAGCTCCACCGCGTAGCCCTTGCGACGCAGCGCCTCGATCGCGTCGCCGCGATCGTCCTGCGTCGCCTGGTCTTCGGCGCGCAGGGCCAGCACGTTCGTGGCGTTGCCGGTCGCATTCACGTACAACACCCGGCCGCCCAGGTCGGCCTCGCCCGAGCGGACGTAGCGGTCGGTGCCGGGCTGTGGCTTCACCGTGTTCAGCGCGGACGCCCAGCGCACGGCGGCCAGCGCGTCGAGCGCACTCCACGCCGGCGGCGCAACGCCGGACGCCGCAATCAGCCCGGCGAACATCGACGCCAGCTGTTCGTCCCACGCGGCGCGCGCCGGCATCGGCGCACCGGCGTCTGCGCCGGCGCAGCGGTCGGTGTAGCGCAGCTGGTCGCGCGGCGTGAGGCTAGGCCACCTGTCGCCGAGCAACAGCGCGAACGCTTCGCAGGGCGCCCCGTCGCAGGTCGTGCGCAGGTGGAGCAGCGCGGGCTGCCGGCCGGGCGCCGTCATCGCCCACCATCGGTCGCCGGCGCCTCGGGCATCACGCAGCGGGCAGCGCACGAGCTCGAGCGCAAAGCCGCGGCGCCGCAGGGCGTCGAGCAGCGCCGCCTCGCCGATCGCGGCGCCGCGATTGTGGAAATAGGCATTCGTCACCATCGTCCGCGCGCCGGTGGCGGACACGTCGATCGGTCGCCCGTCGAACGTCGCGGTCCCGTGGCGAACGAAATAGCTGCCGTCGGGAAGCGCCTCGTCGAGCATCGCCGCAGGCAAGGCCTGCCAGCGGATCGCCCGGGCCGACTCGATCGATCGCCAGTCTCCGTACGCGTGATAGGCACCCGCCGGCTGCATCAGCGCGGACAGCGCCGCGGCGAGGTCATCGTGTGCCGGCCGCGCATGGGCGCTCGCGCAAAGGCATCCGGAGACCAGTACCAGCTTGCGCAGGACGTTCATTGCGGGCCTCCCCGAAGGACGCGCCCGCACAGGATAGCCCTGCGCGTGCTCAGCTGCAGCGCACGTGGCGCTCGCGCGCGATGCGCAACACCTCGTCGGGATCTCGCTGCCACCAGCGCGTCGACAGGATCTCGACCTCGTGGAAGCCGCGATAGCCGTTTGCCTCGACCAGCGCGCGCAGCGCCGGCAGTTCGATGACGCCGTCGCCCATCATGCCGCGGTCGAGCAGCAGGTCGGTGGTCGGCACCAGCCAGTCGCAGATGTGATACGCGAGCAGCCGCTCGGGGCACGCGCGTTCGAGCGCACGCGCCAGGTTCGGGTCCCACCAGACGTGGTAGGCATCGACCGCGACACCGATCGCGCCCGATGGCCGAGCGCCGGCCGGCGCCGGATCGAGCGCGTCGCAGAGGTCGAGTGCCTGGTCGAGCGTGTTCACGCACGCGCGGTCCGCGCAATACATCGGATGCAGCGGCTCGATCGCCAGCGGCACGCGGCACGCGCGCGCGTGATCGAGGACGCGCGCGATGCCGTCGGCCACCATCTGCCGCGCACCGGCAAGGTCCTTCGTGCCGGGCACCATGCCGCCGACCACCAGCACCAGGCAGCGTGCGCCGATCGTCGCCGCGTCGTCGATCGCGCGCCGGTTGTCGTCGATCGCCGCCTGGCGGCCGGCCGCGTCGGCCGCCGGGAACATGCCGCCGCGACACAGGCCGGTGACCGTCAGTTCATGCTGCCGGATCAGCCGTGCCGCTTCCTGCGCGCCGAGCTCGTCGAGCTTGTCGCGCCACGGCGAGATGCCGCGGATGCCGTGGCGCGCGCACGCCTCGATCATCTGGCGCAGGTTCCATTGCTCGCGCACCGTCGCGGTGTTCAGCGACAGCAGCTCGGCGGGCGGCAGCTCGGACACGAGCGGCGGCTCGGCCGAGACGACGCTCAACATCGGCTACGTCACGACTCCGCAGCACCCGTACGGCATCGCCCTCCAGGCGTTCGCCGACCAGGTGAAGACGGACTCGGGCGGCAAGCTCGCGATCAACCTGCTGCCGACCTACGGCGGCGGTAACGACCTGACCCTGCTCGACGACGTGTCGGGTGGAACGGTCGACGGCGGATCCATCTCGTCGGCCGTGTGGGACGGAAAGGGCGTCACCTCGTTCGAGGCGCTCCAGATGCCGTTCCTGATCACCAACTACGCCGTCGAGGCGGCGGTGCTCAACAGCCCCATCGCCGCCGACATGCTGACCGGCACCGACAAGGTCGGCATCCACGGCCTCGCCATCCACGAGGGTGGTCTGCGCAAGCCGCTGTCGGCGAACGCGTGTCTCAAGACCCCGGCCGACTTCAAGGGCGTCAAGATCCGCTCGGTCGAGTCGCCGGTGCTGGTGGACGGCCTCAAGGCCCTCGGCGCGAACCCGACGCCGCTGCCGCTGAGCGACGTCTACCTCGCGCTCAAGCAGGGCACGGTGGACGCCATGGAGGCCAACCTCGGCCTCGTGTTCACGCAGAAGTTCTACTAGGTCTCCAAGTGCATCACCGGCAACGTCAACCTGTGGCCGTT
>CALMSQ010000522.1:0-4209 GCA_937872345.1 uncultured Burkholderiales bacterium
ATCGACAACGCCGCGGGCGATCGGCACCTCGTGTGCACCTGCCCGCCGGTGGCGGACTACGCGAACCACGGAGGCGCACAATGAGCGGACCGGACCAGGGCGCATTGCGACGCATCCCGCTGCACGCGCTTCACGCGGAACACGGCGCGAAGTTCGGCGCCTTCGCCGGCTACGAGATGCCGATCCAGTATCCCGCAGGCCTGAAGGCCGAGCACCTGCACACCCGCGAGCGCGCGGGCCTGTTCGACGTCTCGCACATGGGCCAGCTGCGGATCCGCGCGGCCGACGACCGGCCAGCCACGCTGCACGCGCAACTCGAGGCGGCGCTGCCGGTGGACTTCGAGGGCTGGCCGCACGCGACGCAACGCTACTCGCTGCTGCTGAACGAGCGGGGCGGCATCGAGGACGACCTGATGCTGGTCCACCTCGTAGACGGCGCGCGCGCCGAAGTCCGCATGGTGGTGAACGCAGGCAATCGCGACGCCGACCTGCGGCTGCTGCGCGAACGCTGCCCGAAGCTGAGCATCGAATGGGTCGACGCGGCGCTCGTCGCGCTGCAGGGACCGGCCGCCGAGGCGGCGCTCGCGGCGCTCGACCCGGCCGCCGCGCCGATGCGCTTCATGCAGGCCGCGACGCTGCGGCTGCTCGGCGCCGAATGCTTCACCACCCGCTCGGGCTACACCGGCGAGGACGGCTACGAGATCTCGCTGCCGCTCGCGCAGGCCGACGCGATCGTGCGCCGGCTGCTCGAGAATCCGGCCGTGCAACTCGCCGGGCTCGGCGCGCGCGACACGCTTCGCCTCGAAGCGGGCCTGCCGCTTCACGGTAGCGACATCGACGCGTCGACGACCCCGGTGGAGTCGGGCCTGGCGTTCGCGATCCCGCGCTCGCGCCGCGCGGGCGGCGCGAAGGCGGGCGGCTTTCCCGGCGCGGCCACGATCCTCGCGCAGCTCGCCGAAGGCGCGCCGCGCAGGCTGGTCGGGCTGGTCTCGCACGAGCCGGTGCCGATCCGCGCGCACGCGGCGATCGTCGCGCCCGACGATCGCGTGGTGGGCGAGGTCACGAGCGGGACGGTCTCGCCCACGCTCGGCCATCCGGTCATGCTGGCGCGCGTCGAGCGTGGCGCGCTCGACGACGCGACCCGCGCGCCGCTGCGCGCGGTCGTGCGCGACCGGCGCCCCGGCGTGATGCCCACGCCGCTGCCGTTCGTGCCCAAGCGCTACAAGCGCTGAGCGTCCGGCGCGCGCTTCGGGGTTTCCCCTCGGCGGGCCGTTGCCCGCCTTGTCCCGCTTCGTGCGTTGTGCGTAGACTCGCGCCATGCCCCCGCCACGAGGACTTCCGACATGAACAGAATCCGTCTCGCCGCGCTGCTGGCGGCGGCCGCGCTGCTCGCCCCGTCGCTCGCCTGGGCCGGCACGACGCTCGATTCGATCAAGCAGCGCGGCGCGCTGCGTTGCGGCGTGAACACCGGGCTGATCGGCTTCTCGGCACCCGACGCCCAGGGCAAGTGGCACGGCCTCGACGTCGACTTCTGCCGCGCGGTAGCGGCCGCCGTCCTTGGCGACCCGAACAAGGTGCAATTCGTGCCGACCAACACGCAGAACCGGTTCACCGTGCTGCAGTCGGGCGAGGTCGACATCCTGTCGCGCAACACGACGTGGACCGCCAGCCGCGACTCGACGCTCGGCGCGGTGTTCGCCGGCACGATCTTCTACGACGGACAGGGCTTCATGGTGAAGAAGTCGGCCAACGTCAAGAGCGCAAGCCAACTGAACGGCGCGACGATCTGCGTGCAGCCCGGCACGACCACCGAGCTGAACCTCAGCGACTACTTCCGGACGAAGAAGATGAACTTCCGCCCGGTGGTGGTCAACGAGTTGCAGCAGGTCGAGCAGGCGTTCTTCTCGGGCCGCTGCGATGTCTTCACGACCGACATCTCTGGACTGGCGGCGACCCGGCTCAAGGCGCCGAACAGGGACGACTACGTGATCCTGCCCGAGGCGATCTCGAAGGAGCCGCTCGGGCCGCTGGTGCGCCGCGGTGACTGGGAGTACTTCACGATCGTCAAGTGGGTGCTCGCCGGCCTGATCGAGGCCGAGGAGTATGGCGTCACGTCGTCCAACGTCGACAAGCTCAAGGCCGAGAGCAAGGACCCCCCGATCCAGCGGCTCGTCGGCACCTCGGGCGACATCGGCAAGGGCCTGGGGCTGGACAACGACTGGCTGGTGCGCGCGCTCAAGGCCGTGGGCAACTACGGCGAGATGTACCAGCGCAACGTCGGCCCGATCGGCATCGCGCGCGGCCTGAATGCGCAGTGGCGCGACGGCGGCCTGATGTACGCGCCGCCGATCCGCTGAACGCGGGGCCGATCGCCGATCCGCGTCCGCGGCCGCGCAGCCCACCGGCCGACCGCGCATGTTCGCGAACGAGCGCTTCCGCGCAGTCCTGTACCAGGTCCTGTTGCTCGCAGCCGTCGTCGGCGTCGGCTGGTTCCTGGTCGCCAATACGCTGCACAACCTGTCGACCCGGCAGATCCAGGTCGGCTTCGGCTTCCTGTCGCGCGAGGCCGGCTTCGAGATCGCCGAGTCGCACGTCGCCTACGATCCGTCGAACACCTACGGCCGCGCACTGTGGGTGGGACTGCTCAACACGCTGTGGGTATCGGCGCTCGGCATCGTCGCCGCCACGATCCTCGGAACGCTGATCGGCGTCGCGCGCCTCTCGTCGAACTGGCTGGTGGCGCGCCTCGCCTCGGCGTACGTCGAGTTCATGCGCAACATCCCGTTGCTGTTGCAGCTCTTCGTCTGGTACGGGCTGGTCACCGAGTTGTTGCCGCCGGTGCGCGAGGCGATCGCGTTCGGCGACCTCGCGTTCCTCAGCCAGCGCGGCCTGCGCTATGCCTGGCCGCAACCGTCGCCCGCCTGGAGCGCCGCGGGCTGGGGGCTCGCCGCGGCATTCGTGCTCGCGCTGGCGTGGGGCCACCTCGCGCGGCGCCAGCAGCGCGCCACCGGAGCCCAGTGGCCGGTGATCTGGCCATCGCTCGCGCTGCTCGTCGCGCTGCCCGTGGCCGCCTGGCTGGCCGGCGGCGCGCCGACCGCGCTCGACGTGCCGCAGCTCGGCGGGTTCGACTTCCAGGGCGGCCGATCGCTGTCGCCCGAGTTCATCGCGCTGCTGGTCGGCCTCGCGACCTACACCGCCGCGTTCATCGCCGAAGTCGTCCGCGGCGGCATCCTGTCGGTGCCCCGCGGGCAGACCGAGGCGGCCATGGCGCTCGGCCTGAAGCCGGTGCAGCGGCTGCGGCGGGTGACGATGCCGCAGGCGCTGCGCGTGATCATCCCGCCGCTGACCAGCCAGTACCTGAACCTGACCAAGAACTCGTCGCTGGCAGTCGCCATCGGCTATCCGGACCTGGTCGCGGTGGCCAACACCACGATGAACCAGACCGGCCAGGCGATCGAGGCGATCGCGATCCTGATGGCCGTCTACCTCGCGGTCAGCCTGGCGATCTCGCTGCTGATGAACTGGTACGCAGCGCGCGTGCGCCTGGTCGAGCGATAGCGCCGCGATGGCCTGGATCCGCGCCAACCTGTTCTCGTCGCCGGCCAACGCGGCACTGACGGTCGCGATGGTCGGCCTGCTCGCGTGGATGCTGCCGCCGGCGCTGCGCTGGCTGGCGTTCGACGCGGTCTGGGGCCACGCGCCGGCTTCGGCCTGCGACGCGGTGCGCGGACAGGGCGCCTGCTGGGCGGTGGTCGCCGAGAAGTTCCGGTTCATGCTGTTCGCCGTCTATCCGTACGACCAGCAGTGGCGACCTGCGATCGTGATCGTCGTGCTGTGCGCGTTGCTGGTCGTGTCGGGCGTGCGGCGCTTCTGGCACCCCTGGCTCGCGGCGATCTGGGCGCTGGGCATCGCACTCGCCTTCTGGCTGATGGGCGGCGGCGCGGGCCTCGTGCCGGTGCGCACCGAGCAGTGGGGCGGGTTGCCGGTGACGCTCATCCTCTCGATCTTCGGCATCGCGTTCGCGTTTCCGCTGGGCGTCCTGCTGGCGCTCGGTCGGCGTTCGCGCCTGCCGATCGTCCGGTCGCTGTCGATCGTCTACATCGAGGTGATCCGGGGCGTTCCGCTGATCACCGTGCTGTTCATGGCGTCGGTGATGTTCGCGCTGTTCCTGCCGGAGGGGATGCGCATCGAGCAGTTGCTGCGGGCGCA
>CALMSQ010000523.1:0-24103 GCA_937872345.1 uncultured Burkholderiales bacterium
CCCGGACCCGGCGAGTCGTCGAGCCGGTAGAAGCGCTCGAGCACGCGCTCGCGTTCGGCCTGCGGGATGCCGGGCCCGTCGTCCTCGACTTCGAACACCGCATGGCCCGCCTCGACGAAGGTGCGCACCGTGACGCGGGCGCCGCGGCCGCCGTAGCGCAGCGCGTTGTCGATCAGGTTGGTCGCGAGCTCGCGAAGCAGCGTCGCGTTGCCGCGCACCGGCGCAGGCTCGAGCTCGTAACCGAGGTCGACGTCGGCGGCCAGTGCGGCGTGGACGTTCGCGTCGACCAGTTCGCCGACCTCGGCCGCGAGGTCGAGCGACGTCGTCTCGCCGGCCTGCGCGCCGGGCTCGGCGCGCGCGAGCGCGAGCAGCTGGTTGGCCATCCGCGCGATCCGGTCGGTCGCCTCGCGCGCGTGGCCGACCAGGTCGGCGGCGGCCGGCGGCATCGGGTGCTCGAGCGCGAGCTCGAGCTGCATCTTCAGTCCCGCGAGCGGGGTGCGCAGCTGGTGCGCGGCGTTGGCGACGAAGCGGTTCTGCGCGGCGACAGCGGTGTCGAGCCGCCCGAACAGCGAGTTGATCTCGTCGACGATCGGGCGCAGCTCGCTCGGCGCGTCGACCGCCGCGAGCGGCCGCAGGTCGACGTGCGAGCGCGCCATCAGCTCGCCGCGCAGGTCGGCCAGCGGCCGCAAGCCCCGGCGCACGCCGAAGACGACGGCCACGCCGACCGCGCCGATCAGCAGCAGGTTCGTCAGCACCAGGCTGCGCACCAGCGCGCGTGTCATCGCCTCGCGCTTGTGGCGCGTCTCGCCGACGACGAACACCAGCTCGCCCGCCGCGGTCGGCAGCCGGACGATCGCGAGCCGGACCGGCTGGCCGCGATAGCGGGCGTCGACGTAGGCCGGCGACTCGCCCGACTCGAAGTCGTCGGGCCGAAGCGCGCGATCGCCGGCGATGAACGTGCCGTCGAGCTTGCGCACCGAGAACCACATCCGGTCGAAGCCGTCGGTGCGCAGCGCGTCCTCGACCGCCGGCGGCAAGTCCAGGTGCGGCCGCTCGCGGTCGCCGGCGACGTATGGGCTGATCGCCAGCGCGGTGCTGAGCAGCGCCTGGTCATAGGCGAGCGTCGCCGGCCGCGACGCGGTGACGTAGTCGTAGGCGCTGAATGCGGCGAGGATGACCGCGGTGGGCAGCGCGGCCCACAGGAAGATTCGCCGCCGAAGGCTCGTGATCAATGCGCCTCGCCGGGCACGGCCTGCAGCATGTAGCCGAATCCGCGCACGGTCCGGATGCGGATGCCGTGCGGCTCGAGCTTGGCGCGCAGCCGCGAGACGTAAACCTCGACCGCGTTGTCGCTCATGTCCTCGTCCCAGCGGCACATCGCGGCCACGATCTGGCGCTTGTTCACGACGCGCTCGACGTTGCGAAGCAGGTACTCGAGCATCAGCCACTCGCGCGGCGGCAGGTCGAGCGCGGCGCCGTCGACGAAGCAGCGGCGCGCCGCGCAGTCCATCACGAGCCGGCCGTGCGAGATCGTGTCGTGGCGCTGCGCGCGGCTGCGGCGCACCAGCGCGTGCGCGCGCGCGAGCAGTTCGTCCTTGTCGAACGGCTTCTGCACGTAGTCGTCGGCGCCCACGTTCAGTCCGTGCACGCGGTCGTGCACCGCGTCGCGCGCGGTGAGCATCAGGATCGGCACCGTCGAGCCGCGCTGGCGCGCGCGCCGCGCGACCTCGAAGCCGTCGATGCCGGGCAGCCCGACGTCGAGCACGACGAGGTCGAACGGGTCGCGTTCGAGCAGGATGTCGGCACTGCGCCCGTTGTCGACCGTGTCGGCAACGAAGCCGTGGCCGTTGAAGGTGCGCGTCAGGCCGTCGGCCAGCAGGGGATCGTCCTCGACGATCAGGACTCTCATCTCGCTACGGTTCCAGTGCGGGGTGCTCCTTCGCCATCCTACCGCGCCGGCCGTGCACGGCGTAGTACAGCGTCGGCAGCACCAGCAGCGTGAGCAGCGTCGCGCTGGCCAGGCCCCCGATCACGACGATCGCCAGCGGCTTCTGCGTCTCCGAGCCGATGCCGTGCGACAGCGCCATCGGCAGCAGGCCCAGCGACGCGAGCAGCGCAGTCATCAGCACGGTGCGCAGCCGGTCGAGCGAGCCGTGCACGACCGCCTCGCGCACGGTCATGCCGCCCTCGCGCAGCTGCCCGAAGTACGCGAGCATCACCACCCCGTTCAGCACCGCCTGGCCGAACAGCGCGATGAAGCCGATCGCCGCCGAGACCGACAGCGGCGTGCCGGTGGCAAACAGCGCGACGATGCCTCCGATCATCGCGAACGGGATGTTCGCGATGATCAGCGTCGCGTTCTTCAGCGACTTGAACGCGTCGAACAGGAACAGGAAGATGATCAGGATCGACAGCGGCACGACCCACGAGAGCCGCGCCATCGCGCGCTCCTGGTTCTCGAACTCGCCACTCCAGCTGATCGCGTAGCCCTCGTCGAGCTTCAGCGCCTGCGCGGTGCGCTGCTGCATCTCGGCCACCGCGCTGCCCATGTCGCGGTCCTTGATGAACACGCCGATCGACAGCACGCGCCGGCCGTTCTCGCGAGCGATGTTCATCGCGCCGCTGGCCACGCGGAAGGTCGCGACTTCGGACAGCGGCAGGAACACGCCCGAGGGGGTCGTGAGCTGCAGCTCGCGCAGCCGCGCGAGCTGGCGATCGTCCTCGCGCAGCCGCATGACGACCGCGAAGCGACGCTCGCCCTCCCAGATCCAGGTCGCCTCGTGGCCGGCCAGCGCCGACTCGATCACCGCGTCGATGTCGCCGGCGTTCAGCCCGTAACGCGCCGCGCGCGCGCGATCGACCTCGATCCGGTACTGCGGCAGCTGGCCCGCGCGGTCGACGAACGCGCGCGCGACGCCGGGCACGTCGTCGATCGCGCGCAGGACGACGTCGCCGTACGCGCGCAGCTTGTCCAGGTCGTCGCCGGAGATCTTGATGACGATCTGGCCGTCGATCTGCGAGATGCTCTCGAGCACGTTGTCGCGGATCGGCTGCGAGAACGAGTACTGGATTCCCGGGATCGTCCCGAGCGCGGCGTCGAGCTCGGCCAGCACCTCGCGCTTCGAAAGGCCGCGCTTCCACTCCTCCTCGGGCGCGAGGTCGACCAGCGCCTCGATCTGGCTGGCGATCTTCGGGTCGGTGCCGTCCTCGGGGCGGCCCAGCTTCGAGATCACGCTGCGCACCTCGGGCGTGCGCCGCATCAGGTCGCGGATCCGTCGCGCCTCGGCCTGCGCGGCGGTGATCGACGTCGAGGGCTCGAGCGTGACGTTGACCCAGACGCTGCCCTCGTTCAGCTCGGGCAGGAACTCGGTGCCCAGCCGCGGCGCCAACGCCGCCGCGCCGGCCAGCGCGAGGCCGGCCGCGGCCAGCACCGTGCGGCGATGATCGAGCGCCCAGTCGAGCGCCGGCCGGTAGGCGGCCTTGCACGCGGTGAGCAACCGGTTCTCGCCGTGCGGAAGCTTGCGCCGCAGCAGCGCGAGGCACAGCAGCGGCACCAACGTCAGCGACAGCACGAGCGACGTGACCAGCGCCGAGCTGACCGACCAGGCCATCGGCGCGAAGATGCGCCCCTCGTGCCGCTGCAGCGTGAAGATCGGGATGTGCGCGGCGATGATGATCAGCATCGAGAACAACGTCGGGCGGCCGACCTCGACCGCGGCGTCGAGCACCGTTCGGCGCCGGTCCTCGGGCGAGGCGCCGTCGCGCAGTTGCGCGAGGCGGTGGAAGATGTGCTCGACGACGATCACCGCGCCGTCGACGATGATGCCGAAGTCCATCGCGCCCAGCGACAGCAGGTTCGCCGGGATGCCGACGAAGGTCAGCCCGAGGAAGGTGCCCAGCAGCGCCAGCGGAATGATCGACGCGACGATCGCCGCCGCGCGGAAGTTCGACAGGAACAGGTACAGCACGGCGCAGACCAGCACCGCGCCCTCGACGAGGTTGGTGAACACCGTCTTCATCGTCCGCGCGATCAGCCAGCTGCGGTCGTAGAACGGCACGATCTCGACGTCGGCAGGCAGTTGCGTGCGGCGGATCTCGTCGAGCTTGCCCTTGAGCGCGGCGAGCACCTTCGACGGGTTCTCGCCCTTGCGCATCAGCACGATGCCCGAGACCACGTCGTCGTCGTCGTCCTGCCCGATCACCCCTTGCCGCGGGACGGCGCCGACGGTGACGCGCGCGAGGTCGCGCACCAGCACCGGCGTGCCGGCCTGCTCGGCGACGACCACGTCCTCGAGGTCCTGCGCCGAGCGCAGCAGGCCGATGCCGCGGATCAGGAACTGCTGGCGCCCGTGCTCGACGTAGCCGCCGCCGGCGTTGCGGTTCGATTTCTCGAGCGCGTCGATCAGCTGCTGCAGCGACACCCGGTGGCTGCGCAGCTTGCCGATGTCGGGCTGTACCTCGTAGGTCTTGATCAGGCCGCCGAAGCTCACCACGTCGGCGACGCCGGGCACCGTCTTGAGCTGGCGCTCCATCACCCAGTTCTGCAGTTCGCGCAACTGCGTCGGCGTGCGGCCCGCCGACTTCAGCCGATAGCGATAGACCTCGCTGATCGCCGAGGTCATCGCGGCGAGCTCCGGACGCACCCCGTCGGGCAGGTCGGCGTCGCGCAGCTTCTCGAGCACCTGCTGGCGCGCGAAGTAGCCGTTGACCTCGTCGTTGAACGTGACGACCAGGTACGACAGGCCGAACTGCGTGTGCGAGAAGACGCGGATCGCGTTCGGCACGCCCGACAGCGCGACTTCGATCGGGATCGTGATCTGGCGCTCGACCTCCTCGGCGGCGCGCCCCGGATACAGCGTGATGACCGTCACCTGCGTGTCGGTGACGTCGGGAAACGCCTCGACCGGCAGGTTGCGGAAGGCGATCAGGCCCCCGCCGACGAGCATCAGCACGCCGAGCACGACGAACAGCGGCTGGCCCAGCGCGAACGCGACGACGCGACGGATCATGGCTTGCTGCCCAGCAGCTGCTGCAGCAGCAGCGCGCCGCTGACCACCACGCGCTCGCCGGGCGCGAGGCCGGCCAGCACGCGCATCGAGCCGAGCCCCGCCTCTTCGGCCTGCACCTCGCGGCGCAGGTAGCGGCCTTCGCCCTGGTCGACGAACGCGTAGTAGCGTTCGCCGAGCAGGACCAGCGCGCCGGCCGGCACGAGGACCGCCTCGCGCACCGGCACCGACAGCTCGCCGCTGACGAACATCTCGGCCTTGAGCGCGCGGTCGGCGTTGTCGACTTCGGCGCGCGCCTTCAGCGTCCGGGTGGCCGGGTCGATGAAGTCGGACACGTGCGCGATCCGCGCCTGGATCGGTCGATCGGGCAGCGCGGCCGCCTTCAGCGCGACGGTCTGGCCGGGGCGCACCGCGCCGACCAGGCTCTCGGGCACGTCGAGCCTGACCCAGAGCCGCGTCGGATCGCTGACGACGAACAGCGCCGGCTGCCCCGGCTGCGCCTGGTCGGGGCGCACCTCGAGGCCCGGCGCGGCGGTGCGTTCGACGGCGACGCCTGAGACCGGCGTGCGCAGCGCGAACACCTGGTCGATGCGGGCGCCGACACCGTAGGCGGCGTTGCGGGCGCGCGTGCGCTGGCGTTCGGCCGCCGCGCGCGCGAGCTCGGCCTCGGCGGCCTGCAGCTCGCGCGCCGGCGTGATGCCGGCCTCGTTGAGCTCGCGGATCCGCGCGAGATTCTTCGTCGCCGCCTCGTAGTCGACGTCGGCGCGCCGCGCGTCGGCCTGCGCCTGGCCGATCTCCGGCGATGCGATCTCGGCCAGCGCCTGGCCCGCCTTCACCGCGTCGCCGGGCGCCGCCAGCAGCCGGACGATCCGGCCGGCCACCGGCGCATCGACGCGGGCGGTCCGCGTCTCGTCCCAGACCAGCCGCCCCTGCAGCCGCACCGTCTCGGCCTGCTGAAGCTTTGCTTCGGCCGAGACGAGGACGGCGCCCTGCGGGCTGCCGGCCGGCAGCCGGATCTGCTCGCCGTCGATCACCGGCTCGGCCACCGGCGGCGCGGGACGCTCGTGCGCGCCGCACCCGGCCAGGGCCGCGGCGAGCAGTGCCGAAAAGGGAATCGGGAGGAATCGTCGCATGTCGGGAAGGCTCGGAGAACTCGGTGGAGGTGCCGTCGGGCGCGATCGGGGACTGGGGTCGGAAGCGGTCAGCGCAGCGACGCGTCAGGCGTCGGCGCGTCGGTCGTCGGCGCATCGGGTGTGGTCGCGTCGGGCGTCGTCGGCGGCAGGCTGGCCTCGAGCGCCGCGACGGCGATCGCCCGGGCGGCGCGCGCATCGGCCAGGTCGCGCTCGGTGGCCTTGAGGCTGCGGCGCGCGTCGAGCAGGTCGGTCAGCGGGATCGCGCCGCGCGAGTAGGCGAACTCGGTCGCGCGCGCCGCGGCGCGCGCACTGGGCAGGATGCGCGACTCCAGCCGCTCGACGCGCTCGGCGCTCGCGCGCACCGCCGACTGCGCACGGCGCAGCTCGGCGAGCGCGTCCCCGCGCGCCCGCTCGAGCTCGATGCGTGCCGCGACCCGCTCGGCGTCGGCCTGGCGGATCTCGCCGGTGTAGTCGTTGTTCAGGAGCAGCGGCACGCTCACCGACACGCCGAAGGTCGTGCCGCCATTGGCTAGGCGGTTCTGGTCGGCGAAGACGCCCACGCTGAAGTCGCGCGTGCGCAGCGCCCGCGCGCCCTCGAAGCGCGCTTCGGCGGCGGCCAGGCGCGCGGTGGCCGCCTGCACGTCGGGGCGCCGCTCGAGCAGCGCGGCGATGCGCTCGGCCGGCGGCTCGACGCTGCCCGGTTCCGGCCACGGGTCGCTGGCGACCAGCCGCCGCGCGTCGGCCTCGCGCGCGAGGATCGAGGCCAGCGCGACCTGCGCCGCTTCGCGCTCGGCACGCGCCTGGCGCAGGTCGTTGTCGGCCTGTCCCGCGTCGACTTCGATCCGCGAGACGTCGGCCTGCGCCGCGTCGCCGGCCTTCAGCCGGCGGCGCGCGACGTCCAGGGTGCGCGCGAACGCGTCGGCGTTGGCCTGCGCGTAGTCGACCGCCTCCTGCGCCGACTTCAGCCCGTAGTAGGCCTGCGCCAGCGCGAACCCGAGGCGTCGCCGCACGTCGCCGAGGTCCATCCGCGCGGCGCGCGCCGCCTGCCGGGCGGCGTCGGTGCGCAGTTGCCGCTTGTTGCCGCGTTCGATCAGCTGTTCGAGGCGCACGTTGCGGTCGAGGTCTCGGGGGCGGTACTCGCCGGCCTGCGCGCTGCCGGCGCCGATCGTCAGGACCGGGTTCGGCTTGCGCGCGGCGCCGAACAGCGCGCCTTCGGCCGCGTCGAGCGCGGCCTGCGCGGCGGCGAGATCGCGGCTGCGTTCGAGCAGGATGCGCCGGGCGTCGGACAGCGACAGCGAGAGCTCGGGCTGGCCGTCGGCGGAAGGCGCTTGCGCTTCGTCGCGCGCGCAAGCGGGCGCCGGGGCGATCGCGGTCGCCACCGCCACGGCGGCCAGCAACGCGGCGACGGCGCGGCGGCGCGCCGGAAACGGCAGGAGGTCCAGGGTCGTCTCGCGGGTGGGACTTGCGAAGGAGTGCGACTGTAGAAGCGCGACCCATCGCGAACCTTGCGGCGAGCTTGCGGCAAGCTTGCGGTGGCCGGATCGGGCGTGCGGGTCGTCCCGCAGGCCGATTGCGCCGCTGCGGTCAGGGCGCGATGATGTGTATCAGTCCTTGAATTCATACACATCATGCGGACCAACATCGTCATCGACGACGAACTGATGAAGCTGGCGCTCCGGGCCACCGGGCTGAGGACGAAGCGCGAGGCGGTCGAGCTCGGCCTGCGCACGCTGGTGCGCCTGCGACGCCAGCAGGAGATCCGGCGCTTCCGCGGCAGGCTGCACTGGGAGGGCGACCTCGACGCGATGAGGCTCGACCGTTGATCCTGGTCGACTCGAGCGTCTGGATCGACTACTTTCGCGGCGCCGCCACCCCTCAGGCCGACCTGCTCGACGCGCTGCTCGGCAGCGAGCCGCTGGCCATCGGCGGCCGCGACATCGCGATCGCCGCAGCGAAGAACTTCCGCGCGCTGCGCCGGCTGGGCGTCACCGCCCGCAAGACGATCGACACGGTGATCGCCACCCGCTGCATCGTGGACGGCTACGCGCTGCTCTACAGCGACCGCGACTTCGACCCCTTCGTGCAGCACCTCGGCCTGCGCCCGGCGCTGGCCGCGCGCTGATCAGGCGTCCTCGACCAGCCGCGCCAGCAACGCGCGCACGCGAAGCGGATCGTCGCTCGCCAACAGCCGCGAGACGCGCGGCGCGAGTTTCGACGCGTCGGCGCGCAGGATCTCCTGCTTCACGCGCAGCAGGCTCGCCGGATGCATCGAGAACTCGGTCAGGCCCATGCCGAGCAGCAGCCGCGTCGCGGCCCAGTCGCCGGCCATCTCGCCGCAGACGGCCACCGGCGTGCCCGCCTTGCGCGCGGTGCGGATCGTCATGCCGATCAGCCGCAGCACGGCCGGATGGAACGGCTCGTACAACGACGCGACTTCGTGGTCCGAGCGGTCGATCGCCAGCGTGTACTGGATCAGGTCGTTGGTGCCGATCGACAGGAAGTCGAGCTTGCGCACGAAGAGGCCCGCGGTGAGCGCGGCCGCCGGCACCTCGATCATGCCGCCGACCGGCAAGCGCTCGTCGAACGCCAGCCCGCGCCCGCGCAACTGCCCCTTGGCGAGGTCGACCAGCCGCAACGCCTGGTCGATCTCGTGGCTGTGCGCGAGCATCGGCAGCAGCAGCCGCGCGTTGCCGAATGCCGACGCGCGCAGGATCGCGCGCAGCTGCGCCAGGAACACCTGGGGCTCGGCCAGGCAATAGCGGATCGCGCGCTGGCCGAGCGCAGGGTTCTGCGGCGCGGTGCCGCCCAGCGCGGGCACGGCCTTGTCGGCGCCGACGTCGAGCGTGCGGATCGTCACCGGCCGTCCCTGCATCGCGGCCACCGCGGCGCGATAGGCCTCGAACTGCTCGTCCTCGTCGGGCAGGTCGCGCCGGTTCATGAACAGGAACTCGGTGCGGAACAGCCCGACGCCCTCGGCGCCGGCGGCGAGCGCGCGCTCGGCTTCCTCGGGACGCTCGATGTTTGCGAACAGGCCCACCTTCACGCCGTCGACGGTGGCGGTGGGCACGTGGAGCAGCCGCTTCAGGCGCTCGCGCTCGAGTTCGCCCGCGGCCTGTCGATGCCGGTATTCGGCGAGCACCGTCTCGTCGGGCGCGACGATCACGAGGCCCGCCTCGCCGTCGAGGATCAGCCAGTCGTCGTCGAGCACGAGGCGGCTCGCGTGACCCAGTCCGACCACCGCCGGCACGTTCATGCTGCGCGCCAGGATCGCGGTGTGCGACGTGGTGCCGCCCAGGTCGATGCCGAAGCCGATCGCCGAGCGCAGCGACAGCATGTCGGCGGGCGAGATGTCCTCGGCGACGAAGATCGCCGTCTCGGCACTCACCTTCGACCCGGCGGTCGAACCCGACAGCACGCGGATGACGCGCTCGGCGACCTGCTGCACGTCGCGGCCGCGCTCGCGCAGGTACTCGTCCTCGAACTCCTCGAACTGCGCCGCCAGGTGCCCGGCCTGCGCCGAGAACGCCCACTCGGCGTTCCACAGGTGCTCGCGAATCGCGTCGCGCGCGGCCTGCGCGAGCAACGGGTCGTCGAGGATCATCGCGTGCACGTCGAGCAGCGCGCGCGCCTCGGCGGGGCCGTCGGCCGGCAGGTGCTCGGCCAGCGCGAAGAGCTCCGCCCGCACCACCTCGATCGCGGTCTCGAGCCGCGACAGCTCGGATTCGAGCTGCGCGGGGCCGAGCCGATAACGCGGCACGTCGCGCTGGCGCGACTCGAGCACCCGGGCACGGCCGATGACGATGCCGCCGCCGATGCCGGTGCCGTGGATGCTGAACATCCCTCCAGTGTACCGATCCGGCCGGTGCGTTTCGCGCACCGGCCGACCGATGTCACGAGAGGTCTTCTTCCCGGTACTCGTCTGCGCGGCGCGGGCGCTCGGCCGGGACGCCCTCGAGCGCGCGCAGCTCGACGCGCCGGATCTTGCCGGAGATCGTCTTCGGCAGGTCGGCGAACTCGATGCGCCGGATCTTCTGGTACGGCGCGACCCGCCCGGCCACGAAGCCGACGATCGAGCGCGCGAGCTCGAGCCCCGGCTGGAAGCCGGGACGCAGGATGACGAACGCCTTGGGCACCGCCAGCCGCCGCGCGTCGGGGCTGGGCACGACCGCCGCCTCGGCGACCGCCTCGTGCTCGATCAGCACGCTCTCGAGCTCGAACGGGCTGATCCGGTAGTCCGAACTCTTGAAGACGTCGTCGGCGCGGCCGACGTACCAGAGGTAGCCGTCGTCGTCGCGGCTCGCGACGTCGGAGGTGCGGTAGTGGCTGCCGCCCAGCACCTCGCGGTTGCGCGCCTCGTCGCCCGCGTAGCCGGCCATCAGCCCGAGCGGCCGCGGGTTCAGCGCGATCGCCACTTCGCCGGTCGCCGCATCGCGGCCTTCCGGATCGAGCAGCGTCACGCGATAGCCGGGCATCGGGCGCCCCATCGACCCGGACTTCACCGGCTGGCCCGGCGAGTTCGCGACGATGCAGGTGGTCTCGGTCTGGCCGTAGCCATCGCGGATCGTCAGCCCCCAGGCGTTGCGCACCCGCTCGATCACCTCGGGGTTCAGCGGCTCGCCGGCGCTCAGCGCCTCCTCGAGCGCCACCGGCCAGGCCTTCAGGTCTTCGAGGATGAGCGCGCGCCAGACGGTGGGCGGCGCGCACAGCGTCGTCACGCCGTGGCGCACGAGCGCGTCGAGCGTGCGCCGCGCGTCGAAGCGCGCCTGGTTGTAGACGAACACCGTCGCGCCGGCAATCCACGGCGCGAACACGCAGCTCCACGCGTGCTTGGCCCAGCCGGCCGAGCTGATGTTCCAGTGCACGCCGCCCGGTTTCAGGCCGATCCAGTACATCGTCGACAGGTGGCCCACCGGATAGCTCTGCTGCGTGTGCAGCACCATCTTCGGCTTGGCGGTCGTGCCCGACGTGAAGTAGAGCAGCAGCGGGTCGTCGCGGCGCGTCGGGCCGTCCGCCGCGAAGGCGGCCGGCGCGGCGTCGGCCTGCGCGTACGGCGTCCAGCCCTCGCGCTGGCCGCTGGTGACGATGCGGATGCGGTCGCCCGCGAGCCCCTCGAACTTCGCGGCGCCGTCGGCGTCGGTGATCACGCAGCGGATGCGGCCGCGCTCGAGCCGGTCGGCGAGGTCGGCCGTGGCCAGCAGCGTCGTCGTCGGGCACAGCACGGCGCCGAGCTTGATCGCCGCGAGCGTGACCTCCCACAGCGGGACGACGTTGGGCAGCATCACCAGCAGCCGGTCGCCGCGCGCCACGCCCAGCCCGCGCAGGAAGTTCGCGACCTGGTCGGAGCGCTCGCGCATCTGCGCGTAGCTGACGCGCTGCTCGCTGCCGTCCTCGCCGGCGATCCACAGCGCCAGCCGCTCGGGCGCGGCCGCCGCCTGGACGTCGAAGAAGTCGAGCGCCCAGTTGAACTCGGGCATGTCGGGCCACCCGAACTCGCGGCACGCGCGCTCGTAGTCGCTGCGCGCGGCGAACAGCAGGTCGCGCGCGGCCAGGAACTTCTCGGTCGATGTCATGGCTCAGTCCTCTCCGAATCCACTGGCGATCAGGTCTTTCATTGCTTCGAGCGCCTCGGCCTCGTCGGGCCCGTCGGTCTCGATGACCAGCGTGCTGCCCTTGGCCGCTGCGAGCATCATCACGCCCATGATGCTCTTGGCGTTGATCCGGCGCGACCCCTTCGACAGCCACACCTCGGACCTGAACTTCGAGGCGGTGGCGGTCAATCTGGCCGAGGGCCGCGCGTGCAGCCCGAGCCGGTTGACGACGACGGCTTCAGCCTTGAGCATCGGGCTCCGCATCCGCCGGGCGGATCGCTTCGCGGGCGCTCGTGACGAGCAGCTCGCACAACTCGTCGACCGGCATGCGGCGGTTCGAGATCGCCTTGAGCAGCATCGGGAGGTTCACGCCGGCGAGCACGCGCACGCGCCCCGGCACCGCCAGCCGCATCGCGACGCGCGAAGGCGTCGCGCCGTAGACGTCGGTGAGCACCAGCGCCCCGCTGCCGTCGTTGATCCGCGCGAGCAGCTCCTGCCCGGCGGCGAACGCGATCTCGGGGTCCTCGTCGGGAATCACGTCGAGCGCGGCCAGCTGCATCGGCAGGCGGCCGTAGACGTGGCGCGTGCAGTGAATGAGCGCGGTGCCCAGCGGCTCGTGCGAGACGACCATGATCCCGATCATCGCGCGCAGGCCGCCTCGAGCGCGTCGATGAAGAGCCTGGCCACGTCGAACCCGGTCTGCTGGCGGATCTCCTGGAAGCAGGTCGGGCTGGTGACGTTGATCTCGGTGATGTAGTCGCCGATCAGGTCCAGGCCCACCAGCAGCAATCCGCGCGAAGCGAGCTGGGGCGCGAGTGCCTCGGCGACCTCGCGGTCGCGCGCCGACAGCGGCCGCGCGACGCCGCGGCCGCCGGCCGCGAGGTTGCCGCGGAACTCGCCGTCCTTCGGGATGCGCGCCAGGCAGTAAGGCACCACCTGCCCGCCGATCAGCAGCACGCGCTTGTCGCCTTCGCTGATCTCGGGAATGAAGCGCTGCGCCATCACCGAACGCGCGCCGAACTGGTTCAGTGTCTCGATGATCACCGAGATGTTCGGGTCGCCGCGCTTGGCGCGGAAGATCGACGTTCCGCCCATCCCGTCGAGCAGCTTGAACACCGCCTCGTCGTGCTCGTCGACGAACGCGCGCAGCTCGTCGGCCGACCGCGTGACCAGCGTCGGCGGCGTGAACTGCGGAAACTCGGCGATCGCGAGCTTCTCGTTGTGGCTGCGGATCGCCAGCGGGTCGTTGAACACGCGCGCGCCCTCGCGCACGGCGTGCTCGAGCAGGTACGTGGAGAACACGTACTCCATGTCGAACGGCGGGTCCTTGCGCATCAGCACCGCACCGAACGCGGCCACCGGTTCGCTGCGCGGCTCGCCCGCCTCGTACCAGGGCGCCCCGCTGCCCGTGGAGTCGGTGATCCGCAGCGGCGTCACGCGCGCCATCGTGCGGCCGCGCGCGAGCGACAGCGCGTGCTGCTCGCAGACGAACAGCTCGTGGCCGCGCGCGGCGGCCTCGACCATCATCGCGTAGGTGGAATCCTTGTAGGTCTTGATCGACGGCAGCGGATCGAGGATCACCAGCAGGCGCATCGGCGGGAACTCCCGGAACAGGTTGGGGGCGCGGCGCTCAGCCGTAGCGCGACTGGTCGGGATCGGTCTGCTCGAGCTCGATCGAGGCGGCCAGCAGCGCGAGCCGCGCGACCACGCCGTAGACGTAGAAGCGGTTGGGTGCGTGCTCGAGCGAGGCGGTGCAGTCGGGCAGGTTGCAGCTGGCGGCGAACGGCAGCGGCACGAAGTGCATGCCCGGGGCGTTCAGGTTCTCGTCCTTCGCGCGCCCGGTGTGCACGCGGTAGAAGCCGCCGACCACGTAGCGGTCGATCATGTAGACGACCGGCTCGGCGACGCCCTCTCCGACGGTCTCGAAGGTGTGCACGCCCTCCTGCAGGATCACCTCGTGCACCTCGAGGCCCTCCTTGACGACCGCCATCTTGTTGCGCTGCTTGCGGTTGAGGTCGCGCACCTCGGAGGGGTCGCGCACCGACATCACGCCCATTCCGTAGGTGCCGGCGTCGGCCTTGACGACGACGAACGGCTTCTCGTCGATCCGGTACTCGCGGTACTTGGCGCGGATCTGCCTGAGCAGCGTCTCGACGTTGGTGGCCAGGCAGTCCTCGCCCGAGCGCTCGTGGAAGTCGATCTTTCCGCAGCGCGCGAAGTACGGATTGATCAGCCACGGGTCCATGTCGAACTGCTTCGCGAAGCGCTTGGCGACGTCGGCATACGCGGCGAAGTGCTGCGACTTGCGGCGCACGGCCCAGCCCGCGTGCAGCGGCGGCAGCAGCACCTGCTCGTGCAGGTCCTTCAGCACCTCGGGAATGCCCGAGGACAGGTCGTTGTTCAGCAGGATCGAGCACGGGTCGAAGTCGGCGAGGCCCACGCGCAGCCCGCGCCGCACCAGCGGCTCGACCGTCATCGACTGGCCGTCGGGAAGCTCGATCTTCGTCGGCGCCTTGATCTCGGGGTTCAGCGTGCCGTAGCGCACGTTCAGGCCCGTCTGGCGCAGGATCGTCGAGAGCCGCTGGACGTTCTGCAGGTAGAAGGCGTTGCGCGTGTGGTTCTCGGGAACGAGCAGCAGGTTGCGCGCCTCGGGGCAGTACTTCTCGATCGCCGCCATCGCGGCCTGCACCGCCAGCGGAAGCATCTCCTCCGTCAGGTTGTTGAAGCCGCCCGGGAACAAATTGGTGTCGACCGGCGCGAGCTTGAACCCGGCGTTGCGCAGGTCGACCGACGCATAGAACGGCGGCGTGTGGTCCTGCCACTCCATGCGGAACCAGCGCTCGATCCGCGGCGTCGCGTCGAGGATGCGGCGCTCGAAGTCCTGCAGCGGGGCGGACATCGCGGTGACGAGATGGGGGGTCATGGGAGCGCGGGCGGGTCGACCGGAGAATTGTAGCGCCCGAACGAAAACGGGGCGGACCCGAAGGCCCGCCCCGTCGCGGTCCCGCCCCTGTTCGCGGCAGGGCGGGGGCGTGGAGGTCAGTGGTGGTAGGCGGTCTCGCCGTGCGAGCTGATGTCCAGCCCCTGGCGCTCTTCCTCTTCGGGCACGCGCAGCCCGATCATCAGGTCGACCAGCTTGAAGGCGAGGAACGCGACGACGCCGGACCAGACGATCGTGAGCAGCACGCCCTGCAACTGCACCCAGACCTGGCTGGCGATCGAGTAGTCGGCCGCGACCGCGTTGGCGACGTAGTCGTAGACGCCGGTGCCGCCGAGCGACGGCGCCGCGAACACGCCGGTGAGCAGCGCACCGGTGATGCCGCCCACGCCGTGCACGCCGAACACGTCGAGCGAGTCGTCGGCACCCAGCATCCGCTTCAGGCCGTTGACGCCCCACAGGCAGACGACGCCGGCGACCAGGCCGATGATCAGCGCGCCCATCGGTCCGACGAAGCCGCAGGCCGGCGTGATCGCCACCAGCCCGGCCACGGCGCCCGACGCCGCGCCCAGCATCGACGGCTTGCCCTTGCCCATCCACTCGCCGAGCGTCCACGAGACGGTGGCAGCGGCGGTGGCGATCAGCGTGTTGATGAAGGCGAGCGCGGCCACCCCGTTGGCTTCGAGGTTCGAGCCCGCGTTGAAGCCGAACCAGCCCACCCACAGCAGCGACGCGCCGATCATCGTCATCACCAGCGAGTGCGGCGCCATCGACTCACGGCCGTAGCCGATCCGCTTGCCGATCACGTAGGCGCCGACCAGGCCCGCCACGCCGGCGTTGATGTGCACCACGGTGCCGCCGGCGAAGTCCAGCGCACCCTTGGCCCACATGAAGCCCGCCGCCGCGGTGACCGCCTCGAGCGCCTTCGCGTCGGTGATCGCGTCCGGACCCGCCCAGTACCAGACCGCGTGGGCGATCGGCACGTAGCAGAACGTGAACCACAGCACCGAGAACAGCAGCACCGCCGAGAAGCGCACCCGCTCGGCGAAGGCCCCGACGATCAGCGCGCAGGTGATCGCGGCGAACGTGGCCTGGAACGCGACGAACGACAGCTCCGGGATGACCACGCCCTTGCTGAAGGTCGCGGCCGCCGAATCGGGCGTGATGCCCTTCAGGAAGATCTTCGACAGGTTGCCGAAGAACAATCCGTCGCCGCCGAACGCCAGCGAGTAGCCGTAGATCGACCACAGCACGACGATCACCGAGAACACGACCAGCACCTGCATCAGGATCGAGAGCATGTTCTTCGTGCGCACCAGCCCGCCATAGAACAGCGCGAGCCCGGGGATCGTCATCATGATGACGAGCAGCGTCGAGACGCTCATCCACGCGACGTCGCCCTTGTTCGGGACGGGCGGCGCCGCGGCGGGGGCGTCCTTCTTCTCCTCGGCCGGCGCGGCGGCGGCCGGTGCGGCGGCCGCCGCCTCGGGCTTGGCCTCGGCCGCCGGCGCGGCAGCAGGCGCTGCTGGCTGCGCGTCCGAAGCCGCCGACGCCTGGGCGAGCAGCACGGCTCCCGCGGTCAGCGCAGTGGTGGGCGCGGCAGGCTCCGGCGAAGCGGCCAGCGCCGCGAGCGGCGCCAGCGACAGCGCCAGGCACAGCGCGATGATTCGGGTCAGGGATTTCATGGAACGTTCTCCGTGGTGCGGATCCGGGCGCTCAGAGCGCCTCGTTGCCGGTTTCGCCGGTGCGGATGCGCACGACTTGTTCGAGGTCGTAGACGAAGATCTTGCCATCGCCGATCTTGCCGGTGCGCGCCGAGGCCTCGATCGCCTCGATCGCACGCTCGACCAGGTCGTCGGCGATCGCCACGTCGATCTTCACCTTCGGCAGGAAGTCGATGACGTACTCGGCGCCGCGGTACAGCTCGGTGTGGCCCTTTTGCCGGCCGAAGCCCTTCACCTCGGTGACCGTGATGCCCTGCACGCCGATCGCCGACAGCGCTTCGCGCACCTCGTCGAGCTTGAACGGCTTGATGACCGCAGTGATCAGTTTCATTCGAGCCTCCCGCTCAGAAGGTCTTGCTGACCGACAGCACGACCGTGCCCTTGCCGAGGTCACGGTTGAACGCGTTGCGGTAGCACTCGCCGGCGCCGCCCTTGGCGTCGGTGCCGACGTAGGCCAGGCCCCAGGTCAGGCCGACGTACTCCTTGGACGCGCCGAGCTTCCAGTCGGTGTACGAGCAGTCGCTGCTCGAGCGCACCTGCACGCCGCCGACCGAGCCGGCCGGAATCGACTGGTGACCGACGTGGGCGGTGACCGTCACGCCGCTGCCGACGTCGAAGTTGCCGGTGAGGTCGAGGTAGCCCGCGCCCTTGCTGTCGACGAAGCCGAACAGGTCGGTCAGGCCGTGCGAGTACTTCAGCGTCAGCATCTTCCAGGTGCCCGCGACGTACATCTCGAGCGTGTTCGGCGAGTTGAAGCCCGACGGATACGAGCCCGGGTAGTAGTAGTACAGCAGGCCGACGTCGTAGCCGAAGTCGCCGACCGTGCCCTTGTAGCCGCCGTAGAAGTCCCACTCGAGGCTGTTGCTGACGCCGCCGCCGGCGTCGGACAGCCAGCTCACGTTCGAGGCCCAGGTGCCCGCGTACAGGCCGCTCGCGTGCGCATAATCGAAGCCGCCCTGCACCGCGGGCTTGGCGTTGGTCTGTGCGATGCCGCGATAGCGGTACTCGCTCACCAGGCTCAGGTTGCCCGTGAAGGTGTGCTCGGGCGTCGCGGCGGTCGCCTGGGCAAGCGCGTAGCCCGGCAGGCTGCCCGCTGCGCAGGCGAGGGAAACGGCGAGGATCGTCTTTTTCATGATCGGCTTGCTCCGCAGAAGGTTCGGGTTTTCGGGCCCCATCGGGGCCGCTGGAACCGACTACGCACAGACCGTGCCAGCGGGCCGTTCGCGGGCCCTGCGGGGCGGTTCGGGGGTAGATTGGTGCAACGTGCGGACATACGCTGCGCCATCGCGGTGCGACGGCGCGGGGCGCACCGGTCCGGTGCGGCTCATGCGTGCTGCCGCTCAGCGCGGCGCGCGCGGCGGGGCGCGGCGCGGCTAGGCGGAGCGCGGCAACCCCCGTGCTAGACTCGATTCACGATGAGCACCACGCCCCCGTCACTGCTCGCCGAGCTTCAGTCGCGGCTGGCCGAGCTGCTGCGCAACAGCCCGGCCGCCGACGTCGAACGCAACATGAAGGCGCTGCTGGCGCAGGCCTTCCAGCGGGCCGACCTGGTCACCCGCGAAGAATTCGATTCGCAACTCGAGCGACTCGCGCGATTGCAGCAGCGGGTCGAGCAGCTCGAGAAGCAGCTGGCGGAGCGTTCGACCTAGCGGTCGCTTCGGGCCGGGCGCCAGCCCGCGTGCGGGCCGGCGCCGTGCCCTGGCAGGCCTGGGGCAAGCGCCCGGGCACTGCCCCGCACCCGGGATCAATGCAGCAGCGACTTGCCGAGCAGGCGCAGCATCGCCGCGCCGTCGCCGGCCCACGCGCTGCCGTGCATGCACGCCAGCGTCTCGGGGCGCAGGCTCGCCAGCTTCTCGATCATCGCCTGCGTGTCGGGCCCGTGCGAGAAGTAGTCCATCTGGCGCCGGAAAGCGTCGCTGGGCCCGACCAGGTCGTCGCTGACCAGCGGCTTGTCGCCCGTGCCCGGCTGCGTGAACAGGTCGCCGTTGAACAGCGTCTTCGCCGTCTGGTCGAACAGGTAGCCGGCATCCCAGCCGTGCGGCAGGTGCGGCGTGTACTGCCACTGGACGCGGTGGCGCCCGAGGTCGAGCACCTGCCCGTCGGCCATGCCGATCGGCTCCACGTCGACCAGGTCGCGCACCGAGACCATCGCCGCCACCTCGCTGCACACCGGGCGCGCGAGCGGGGCCGCCGCGAGGAACTCGGGCATCGCGCCGCATTCGTCGGCCTCGACGTGCGAGAAGGCGATGTAGCGCAGGTCGGCGAGCGGCATCACCTTCTCGATCTGCGCGCTCACCAGGCCGAACAGCTTCTTCGGGCCGGTGTGGAACAGCAGCGGGCGCTCATCGACGATCAGGTACTGGTTGAAGGAAAACCCGCCGGGGATGAAATCGGGCGGCATCGCGACGCTGATGCGCCACGTGTCGGGGGCGATCTCGTCGATGGTGGACTTCAGGTTCGGGGTCATGATTTCGTGCTCCTCGGACGCGAGTGGGATCGTGCTGCAGGCTGCGGTCCGACGACAGCCAGCAGCATCTGGACCAGTTGCCTGCGCACCGCGGGGCGCGGCAGGCCGTGTTCGTGCACCATCCGGTGCCAGGGATCGAACGACAAAAGGGTTTCCCAGGCCGCGGCGACCTCGCGATGGTCGCCGGCGCCGAGGTGGCGTTCGAGCAGTTGCGCGATCAGCGCCGTCTGCTGCGCGCGGGCGGTTTCGCTCATCCGCGCCAGGAAGGGAATCACGCGGTCCTCGCGCCAGGCCTTCCAGGGCGCGAAGTGCGCGTTGAGCGCATCGGCCGCGTCGACCAGGCGCTCGGTGGCGACGCGCAGGTCGGGCGCGCCGAGGATCCGTTCGACCGGCACTTGCGGCGCCCGGCTCGCCACGTGCGCGGTGCAGGCGCCGAGCAGGTCGTCCTGGCTCGGGAAGTGGCTGTAGACGGTGGGCAGCGAAACGCCGGCCTGCCGCGCGATGTCGGCGTTGCTGGTGGCGACGGCGCCTTGCTGCGCGTGAAGCTCGGCCGCTGCCGCGGCGATGCGCTCGCGCAGCTCGGCCTGCTTGCGGCGGCGGGTTTCGCTGTTGTACGGCCGGGGTGGCATGGCGTGGATCCTCGGAGCGGCGGTCTATTTGCATTGAGTTTACTTTAATTCAATTTAATGTCAAGCCCCCCTGTTGCGACCAGCCCGATGCCGGGTCCGCCGGCCAGGCGTCGGCAGTTCGGCCGAGCCATTGGCTTAGCCGACGCGCGGCCGGCCGCGGAGCGCACCGCCTAGACTCGACGGGCCGCCTCAACGTCCCTCGCCGCCCCCGCGCTCTCCCGATGTCCGTCGCCGTCGTCCGCTCGCGCGCCCTCCTCGGACTCGATGCGCCGGAGGTGCGCGTCGAGGTGCACGTGGGCAACGGGCTGCCCGCGTTCCACATCGTCGGATTGCCCGAGGCCGAGGTCCGCGAGAGCCGCGACCGCGTGCGCGCGGCGCTGCTGCATGCCGGCTTCGACTTCCCGAACCGCAGGCTCACGGTCAACCTCGCGCCGGCCGACCTGCCGAAGGAGTCGGGCCGCTTCGACCTGCCGATCGCAGTGGGCATCCTCGCGGCCAGCGGCCAGCTGCCCAGCGAGCCGCTCGACGAGCTCGAACTCGTCGGCGAGCTGTCGCTCACCGGGACGATCCGCCCCATTCGCGGCGCGCTCGCCATGGCGCTGGCCGGCGTGCGCGACGCCCGCCCGCGCACGCTGCTGCTGCCCGCGGCCAACGGCGCCGAAGCGGCGCTGGTCGACGGCGCGCGACTGCTCGGCGCGCTCGACCTCGCCGGCGTCGCCGCGCACCTGCTGGGCGCGAGCCCGCTCGAGCGCATCGCGCCGGCGCCGTGCGCACCCGCCCCGGCCGGCGACGGCGACTTCGCCGACGTCAAGGGGCAGGCCGGTGCGAAGCGCGCGCTCGAAGTCGCGGCCGCCGGCGCCCACAACCTGCTGATGGTCGGGCCCCCTGGCGCCGGCAAGTCGCTGCTCGCGCAGCGGCTGCCGACGATCCAGCCGCCGCTCACCCGCGAAGAGGCGCTCGAGACCGCCGCGCTGGCCGGCCTGGCCGGTCGCTTCACGCCGACCGACTGGGGACGCCGGCCGTTTCGCGCCCCGCATCACGGCGCGTCAGCCGCCGCAATCGTCGGCGGCGGCGCGAACCCGCGGCCGGGCGAGGCCAGCCTCGCGCACCACGGCGTACTGTTCCTCGACGAGCTTCCCGAGTTCTCGCGGGCGGTGCTCGAGGCGCTGCGCGAGCCGCTCGAGACCGGCCGCATCGGCGTCGCGCGCGCGGCGCGGCAGGTCGAGTTCCCGGCGCGCTTCCAGCTCGTGGCGGCGATGAACCCCTGCCTCTGCGGCTTCCTGGGCAGCGAGCGCTGCCGCTGCACGCCCGAGCAGGTGCGCCGCTACCAGGCGCGACTTTCGGGGCCGTTGCTCGATCGCATCGACGTGCTGATCGGCGTGCAGCCGGTCGACGAGTCGACGCTGATGCGGCGTGCCGACGGCGAACCCAGCGCGGCGATCGCCCGGCGCGTGGCCCGCGCGCGCGAACGCCAGCTCGCGCGGCAGGGCAAGCCGAACGCGCACCTGGCGCCGCCCGAGATCGACCGGCACTGCGCGCTCGATGACGACGCGGCCGCGCTGCTGCGCCGGGTCGCTCGCGATCGGCACTGGTCGTCGCGCGCGCTGCACCGCGTGCACAAGCTCGCCCGCACGATCGCCGACCTGCGCGGCGACGACGCGATCGGCGCACAGCACGCCGCCGAGGCGGTCGCGTACCGGCGCGCGCTCGACGCCGCGGAACCCCCCGGCTGATCGCCGATCGCCGCGCGAAATGCGATGATCGTGCGCTGCCGGCCGCGCATGCGTGCCGCCCGCGTACCCGCTCGTACCCTCTCGAATCCCTCTTTCCGGATGGACGCCTGCCGATGACTGCTTCGCCTCCTCTTGCCGGCCTCAAGGTCGTCGAACTCCACGCGATCGGCCCGGTGCCGTTCGCCGGCCAGCTGCTGCGCTCGCTCGGCGCCGACGTGCTGCGCGTGTCGCCGCCCGTCGACCCCGGCCTGGGCGTCGGCGTCGGCCCCGAGTACGACCTGCTCAATCTCGGCAAGCGCGCGCTGGCGGTCGACCTGAAGCAGGCCGACGGCCTCGCCGTGCTGCGCCGCGAGCTCGCCGACGCCGACGTACTGCTCGAGGGCTTTCGCCCCGGCGTGCTCGAGCGACTCGGGCTCGCACCGGCCACGCTGCTCGACGCGCACCCGCGGCTCGTCGTCGGGCGCCTGTCGGGCTGGGGCCACGCGGGGGAGTTCGCCGAGCGCGCCGGCCACGACATCAACTACCTGGCGCTGTCGGGCGTGCTCAACGCGATCGGCGCGCGCGAGGCGCCGGTGCCGCCGCTGAACCTGGTGGCCGACTTCGGTGGCGGCGCGATGCACCTGCTGGTCGGCGTGCTGGCCAAGCTCGTGCAGCGCTCGATCACGCAGCGTGGCGGCGTCGCCGAGACCAGCATCCTGGCCGGCACCGTCGGCCTCACGCCGATGGTCTACGGGCTCCTGGCAGGCGGCATCTGGAACCTGAAGCGCGCGAACAACCTGCTCGACGGCGCGATGCCGTTCTACCGCGTCTACCGCTGCGCCGACGGGCGCTTCGTCGCCGCCGGCGCGCTCGAGCCGAAGTTCTACGCGCAGCTGCTCGCGGTCACCGGCCTCGAAGGCGAGATCGACCCGCGCGACCAGTACCGCCCCGCAACCTGGCCGGCGACGACCGAGCGCTTCGCCGCGCGCTTCGCGTCACGCAGCCGCGACGACTGGGCGCAGGCCGCGCAGGCGCACGACGCCTGCCTGTCGCCAGTGCTCGACTTCTCGGAAGCCGCGCGCCACCCGCACAACCTCGCCAACCGGCTGTACCGCGACCAGCCGTTCGCGCAGCCCGCCGAGGTCATCGAATTCGACCGGCACCTGCGCGATCGTTGAGCACGAGCGTCAGTCGCCGCAGGCTCGGCTCGCCCTCTTCGGGGCCGACCGAGAAGCCGTAGGACCGGGCGAGCTCGATCATGTCGCGGTTGACGGCGTAGGTGGTGCCGACCAGCTCGCGATAGCCGGCCGCGCGGGCGGCGCGCACCAGCCGCTGGAACAGCGCGTAGCCGATGCCATGGCGCTGCCAGCGGTCGGTGACGACGATCGCGAACTCCGCGGCCCCTGGCCGGTCGGAAGCGTCGAACCGGGCGACGCCAAGGAGATCGTCCTCGTCCGACAGCGTGGCGGCGCCTCCCGCCATGGATTCCGGCGCTTCCCCGGCCATGGCGGCCGGCGGCCCGCCTTCCGCGCGGTCGGACCCCGCGCCGACACCGAACGCTGCGAGTCCGAGTCGCTGCGGCCAGCCCTGGCGGACCAGTTCGGCGATCTGCTCGTCGGTGACTTCCTTGACCGTGCCGAGCAGGCGCTGGTACAGCGACGCGGGCGACAACCCGTCGATGAACGCACGCTCGCGCGGGGCGTCGTCGCCCCGCAATGGGCGAATCAGGATCGGCACGCCGCCTCGGCTCGTGCAGCGCTCGGTGAGCCAATCGGGAATCGGCTCGCTCATGTCGCGGGCTTCGGCGGGCGCACCCGCCAGAAGACGAGCGCCAGCAGCGCGGCGAGCTGCAGCACGATCCACACCAGCATCGCGCGCCGGAAGCCCTGCTCGCTGTGCCCGCCGCCTCCGAGCAGGTCGACCGTCACGCCAAACAGCCATTGCGCGAGGAACATCCCCGTCATCGTCAGCAGGTTGTACGCGGTGAACGCGCGCCCGGTCAGCTTCGCGGGAAACGACAGGCTCACGTGTGTCTGCGACAGCGTGTTCACCGTCGCCGCCAGCGCCAGCGGCAGCCACAGCAGCCACGCCCAGGCACCGTGGGCGAACGCGATGGCCAGTTCGATCGCCAGCATCACCGAGGTGCCGCCCGCCACCAGCCGCAGCGTGGTCCACCCCTGGCGCACCATCACCGGCAGCGCCCAGCCCAGCGCCAGGTAGCCCAGCATCAGCACGAGGTTGAACACGAACAGCGCCTGCGCGGCGCTGTCGGCGTCGATGCCGAGCACGGTGCGCAGCCACGGGCCGACCCACAGGCTCTGGAACGCGATGAAGCTCGCCTGCACGGTCAGCGAGACGACGCCGAAGCGCCAGAAATACGGCTCGCCGAACACCTGCCGGTACGCCGCCCACGGCGACTCGTCGGGGTGCGCGGCGTGCGTCGGCTCGCTGGGAAGCTTCAGCGCGATCGCCGCGCTCGACGCACACAGCATCGCCGCCGCGACCCAGAACACGCCGCGCCATCCGACCAGCGGCAGCGCCCACTGCACCGGCACCGTCGTGACCAGCGCCCCGAGCGTGCCTGCCACGAGCATCCACGCCGCCAGCTGTTGCTGGCGCGCGTCGACGTACCAGAAGCGGAACGCGCGCAACGAGGCCATCAGCGCGCCCGACACGCCGATGCCGATCAGCGCGCGGCCGACCCACAGCATCGCCACGCTGTGCGCCAGCGCGAAGACGGCGCAGCCGGCCGCGGCGACCAGCAGCAGCGTGGCGTCGACGCGGCGCGAACCGAAGCGATCGAGCCAGATGCCCAGCGGCATCTGCATCGCCGCGAACGCGATGAAGTACGCCGAGGACAACGAACCCAGCTGCGCGTTCGACAGGCCGAACTCGGCGATCAGGTC
>CALMSQ010000524.1:0-4111 GCA_937872345.1 uncultured Burkholderiales bacterium
TTGCCTTCCACGAAGATGCGGTCGCCGACCTTGAAGGTGATCTGGTCGCCGTGCATCTTGGCGTCGGAAATCGCGGTGGAGTTGCTGCCCGACTTCAGCGTGCCGGTCAGCTTCTGATATGTCTGCTCAAGCGTCAGTTCGCCCTCCGCCAGCTTCCAGGTGCCGGCGACCTTCGCGGGGATGATCCAGAGCATCGCCGAGCAGAAGGATTTGCAGGTGCTGCCAGCCACGATTTTTCCGTCCGGCTCCCAGTCGCCCATGCTGAAGGTGTTCGACACGACGCGCGTGCCGGGCCGCAGCGCGAGGATCGCCGGCCGCAGCCTCAGGTTCACCTCGGGAAGCAGGTACATCGTCACCACGGTGGCGGGCGAGAGGTCGGTCGTGAACAGGTCCTGCTCGAGGAAGCGCGCGCGGTCCGCCACGCCCGCGCGCCGCGCGTTGGCGATGCTCTCCCCCACGAGGCCCGGATCGGCCGCGACGTCGTGCTGGGGTACGGCGGATTGGGCATCGTGATCCATCAAGACAGCGTGATCGGTGATCGCGTCCACATCGACCAGGGCGTGACGATCGGTGGCAATGCCACCGAGTTCGGGGTCGCCACGATCGGCAACGACGTCTACATCGGCGCGGGCGCGAAGGTGCTCGGGCCGATCTCGATCGGCGCCGACGCGGTGATCGGCGCCAATGCCGTCGTGCTCGCCGACGTGCCACCACGCTGCGTCGCTGCCGGCGTACCAGCGCGCATCGTGCGCCGCGATATCGACCCGCGGCTATTCCTGTATCACAAGCGCCCGAAGGCACCGCGCTGACGCGCGGTCGGACGCGGCGGGCCGATCGCCACTAGGAGCACCTGGACCTTGTGCGGCATCACCGGATTCATCGCGCGGACGCCGTTGGTTGGCCTGGAGGAAGCGCTCGCCGCGATCAGGCATCGAGGGCCCGACGCCGCCGGGAGGTGGCACGGTGAGATCGCCGGCTGGCACGTTGGCCTGGGCCACGTCCGGCTGAGCATCCTCGATCTGAGCGAGGCGGCGAACCAGCCCTTCCTGTCGGGAGAAGGGCGCTGCGTGCTCGTCTACAACGGCGAGATCTACAACTTCGCGGCACTGCGGGCCGAACTCTCCGCCGCCGGGCACTCGTTCCGCACGCACTCGGACACCGAGGTGCTGCTGGCCGCGTACCGAGAGTGGGGCACAGACTGCCTGCGCCGCTTCGAAGGCATGTTCGCCTTTGCGCTGGCCGACCTCGATCGCAGGCGTGTGCTGCTGGCGCGCGATCCGCTGGGGATCAAGCCGCTCTACTATGCATACGAGCCCGAGGCTGGCCGACTGGCGTTCGGCTCCGAGGCGCGCGCCCTGCCGCCGCTGCTCGGGCGCCCGCTGCGCCCCGACCCGGACCTGTTCGCCGAATTCCTGCTCAACGGCTTCCTATACGAACCCGCCACCGGCCTGCTCGGCGTGTCGAAGATCGCGCCCGGTTGCTGCGCCGAGTTCGAGATGGACAGCGGCAGGTTGGTGCACGGCCGCTTCGACGACCCGCTGCGTGCTGCCGCGCGCCAGGACGTCGACGACCTCGAGCCGCTGCTGCGCGAATCGATGCAGCTACAGTGCGTCGCCGACGTGCCGCTCGGGCTCTTCTTCAGCGGCGGAACGGACTCGACGGCGCTCGCCGTGACGGCGCCCCGGGGCCTCGAAGCGCTGTACGTCGAGTACGACGACGGGCGGTCCGCCTCGGACTCGGCGTATGCGTGCCAGGTGTCGCGCCACCTGAACCTGCCAGTGTCGACAATCCGCCACCGCCCGGAGGACGAGGGCGCCGAGGCGATTCTCGAAACCTTCGCCCAGGTCGCGCGCGGCACCGAGGAGCCGATCTCGGACTACACCTACGTCGCCTCCGAGGCGATTGCGCAGCACGCGCGCGAACGTGATTTCAAGGTCATGCTCAGCGGGATGGGTGGCGACGAGCTATTCGCAGGCTATCCACGCCACCTCCTCGCGCGCTATCGCCGCGGCGCGCGCGGCGCGCGGCATCTGCTCGCGCTTGCCGGCCGATTGCTCGCGTCGCGTCCCTCGTGGGCCAAGAAATCCGAGCGCCTCGTCCGCTTCGTGAACGACGCCGATTTCGCAAGTGCCTACACGAGCCTGGTGGGCTACTTCGCGCGCGACGAGGTCGACGCACTGCTCGGTCGCCGCGAGTCGTCGGCGGCGTTCCGCGAGCGCCTCGCGCGCGTGCTGGCGCCGGCCGGAAGTCGCTCACCGCTCAAGCAGGCGATGCTGCTGGACCGCTACGGTTTCCTGTCGCACAACCTGACCGTGACCGACCGCTCGAGCATGGCGCACGGCGTCGAGGTGCGGGTTCCGCTGCTCACGCGCGACCTGGCCGCGCTCGGCCTGGCACTCGCCGACTGGGAATTGATCCGCGGCACGCGCGCGAAGCTGCCCCTCAAGCGCCTGGTCGAGCGCCATCTGCCGTCGCGGTTGGTGCACCGGCCCAAGGTGGGATTCAATCCACCGCTCGATGAGAAGATCCGGGTGCTCGGCGCCGGCCTGATCATGGACCGGCTGGAGAAGGGCCCGTTCGCCGACGTCGCCAGCACCGACTTCGCGCGCGCACTAGTCGAAGCGCACTTCGGCGGCCGCGTGAACAACACTTACAGGATCTGGCAGCTGCTCTACTTCGACGAGTGGCTGCGCGGCCATCGCGAGCGGCCAGCGCAAGGCATGGCGGCTGCAGCGGCCGGGTCCCTCAGCACCGGGTGATCCGCGTGCGTACGGTCACGGGCAACGGCGCATCGATCGTCCACGCCAGCACGTCGCGCGGCCTGCGAATACCGAACTCCGGCGCCAGCCAGCCGACCTCGCGCACGAAGTCCACAGGCGGCTCGGCGTCGAGCGCGTAGACCGTCCCGTCCGCGTGGCGAAGCACGGCACGGCTCGGCGCAAGTTCGACGACGGAGATGTCCGGATGCAGAGTCACGCGCGCCGACACCGCGTGGCGCGCGCCGCCGTGCACGCCGTCCGCCACGACGACGCCGTCGCTCGAGAGCTCGACCCGGCGGCTCACGCGTGGACTACCCCGGAGATAGCGATAGCCGTCGTGCCAAGCCTGCACGGTGCAGGCGCCTTCGCGCGCCTCTACGCTGGCGTCGTGCACGCGTGCGCGCCGCCCCACCCGGAACCCTGCCCACACCTCCGACGAGTCAGCGCCATCGAGGCCGATCGCCCACCGCGCCATCGTGCTGCGCTCGAAGTCGCGGACCTCGCCGATCTCGTAGGTGGATACGCCGGAACCGCAGACGACGCAGCGGTCGCCGTCGTACAGGTCGATCGACAGCGTGCCCGCGTGCGCGTGCCCGGGCTGGTACGAGGGTCCGGGCGTGCCAACGTCGGCGAGCACTGTCCAGCCGCCGACCGTCGCGCGCGCGAATCCCGACGAGCGCAGGTGCTCGGCCGCCCGCGCCTTCGGCGCGGACGGCGCGACGCCCAGCCGCGCGGCGTACGCAAGCAGCTCACCGGCCGCAGGCGCCTCACCGTTCGTGCAGTCGTTGAAGCGCGGATAGCCGCCGTCCGGGCAGAGCATAGCAACAAGCCAATCGAGCATCGACACCGCCCGCTCGAGCAGCACCGGCTCGAGAAGCGAGAGCGCGGCGACGTCGCGATACGCCCGGCACAGGCCGATCAGATCGAGCACATCCTCGACGAACGAGGCGTGGTACATCGCGCTGCGCTCGAAATGTCCGCCGTCGTCAAGCACCTGCTCGTCGAGTTCGCGCCGCAGGACCTCGACGCCGCGCGCGAGGCATCGGTCCGCGTCGCGCCCGGCGAAGAAGGCGCCGGCGAAGACGAGTGCCTTGGCGTTCACGAACAGGTGATTCGCGAGCAGATGGTACTCGAGCCGCGCCTGCACGCGAGCGACCTGCCGCGCGAGGCTGCGCAGGATCGCGTCGTCGAGTGGAAGTCCGCCCAGCGCGGCCTTGATCCATGCGACGACGCGTCGGGACGCCGGATAGGGCTCCCAGCCGTTGCCGCGCGGATGCGGGTTCTCGCCGATCCACCGCCGCACCCACCGCAGCGCCGCGTCGGTGCCGTCGCGCCGATGCAGGCCAGCCAGG
>CALMSQ010000525.1:0-7525 GCA_937872345.1 uncultured Burkholderiales bacterium
GTGCTGTTCATGGCGTCGGTGATGTTCGCGCTGTTCCTGCCGGAGGGGATGCGCATCGAGCAGTTGCTGCGGGCGCAGGTCGCGATCATCCTGTTCGTCGCGGCGTACCTCGCGGAAGCGGTGCGCGGCGGGATGGAGGCGGTGCCGCGCGGGCAGTACGAGGCCGCCGAGGCGCTCGGTCTACCCTACTGGAAGTCGATTGCGCTGGTGATCCTCCCGCAGGCGCTGCGCGTGTCGATCCCGTCGATCGTCAACAGCTTCATCTCGCTGTTCAAGGACACCTCGCTGGTCGTGATCATCGCGATCTACGACTTCGCCTACGCGGTGAAGAAATCGGTCGAGACCGACTTCGCGTGGAAGAAGTACTTCATCGAGGCGTTCCTGTTCTCGATCGTCGTCTACTGGATCTTCTGCTTCGCGATGTCGAAGTACAGCCAGTGGCTCGAGCGCGACCTCGCGCGCGGCGAGCGACGCTGAGCTTTCACGGGTATCCGCCATGGCCGACACGACGCGACCCACTTCCGCCGCCGGTGCGCCCTCCGATGCGCCGGCGGTCCTGATCGAGGGGCTGAGCAAGTGGTTCGGCGACTTCCAGGTGCTCCGGGACGTCGACCTGCGCGTCGCCCGCGGCGAGCGCATCGTGATCTGCGGGCCCTCGGGCTCGGGCAAGTCGACGCTGATCCGCTGCATCAACCGGCTCGAGCCGCACCAGAAGGGGCGCATCGTCGTCAACGGAACCGAACTGACCGACAACCTGAAGACCATCGACAAGGTGCGCTCGACCGTCGGCATGGTGTTCCAGCACTTCAACCTCTTCCCGCACCTGACAGTGCTGCAGAACTGCACGCTTGCGCCGGTCTGGGTGCTGAAGAAACCCGCCGCCGAGGCGCAGGCGACCGCGATGCGCTACCTCGAGCGGGTGCACATCGCCGAACTGGCGCAGAAGTACCCCGGGCAGATTTCCGGCGGCCAGCAGCAGCGCGTCGCGATCGCGCGAGCGTTGTGCATGAACCCGTCGATCATGCTGTTCGACGAGCCGACCTCGGCGCTCGACCCGGAGATGGTCAAGGAGGTGCTCGACACGATGATCATGCTGGCCGGCGAAGGGATGACGATGCTGTGCGTCACGCACGAGATGGGCTTCGCCAAGGCCGTGGCCGACCGGGTGATCTTCATGGACCGGGGCGAGATCGTCGAGCAGGACGTTCCCGAGCGCTTCTTCGAGTCGCCGAAGAACGAGCGCACCCGGCAGTTCCTGGGCCAGATCCTGCACCGGTGAGCCGGTCGACCAGCGTCGCCGGCGGGCCCCGATCGGCTCTCGGCTCAGAAGGTGAGCGTGGCGGCGCCGCGCTTGATCGCCTCGTGCATCACGCTCGCGCCGGTGATGATCACCCCTTCGAGCAGGTTCTCCTGCGTGTAGCCGCGGCTCTTCACGCAGGGCGTGCACGCCCACAGCGTGCCGCCGCGGCGCAGGAAGTCGCGCAGCATGTCGGCCAGCGGCTCCAGTGGTCGGACGTGCGTCGTGTCGGCCGCGCCGCGCCTCACGATGTCGACCCCCGAGCTGGTCAGGAAGATCGAGACTTTCAGGCCTGCCGTCAGGCCGCCGAGGGCGATCGTCATGCCCGCCGACGAGAGCTCGTGGTCGATGCCGCTGGTGATCATCACCACCAGTTCGCGTGCGTCCGCTTCCATCGTCGTCTCCTTGCGTAATCGGTTATTGTTCGCATCAGCGTAAGCCGATCGACATCGGGAGGCCATGATCGAAACGCCGCGAGTCATGCCCGAAAGGCTGCCTGAGCGGGTCGATCCGTTGTCGGACCTGCTGGGCAGCATGCACTTGGCCGGCACGGTGCTGTTCCGTGCCGAGTTCCGCGAGCCATGGGCCGTCCAGACCCCGAACGCCTGCCAGCTCGCTGGGGTCCTGCCCTTTCGCACCGAACACGTCATCCCGTTCCACGTCGTCGCTTCGGGCGGGTGCTGGCTCGACATGCCGGCGCGTGATCCGGTCTGGCTCGCGGACGGCGACGCGGTGCTGCTCCCCCATGGCGCCAGTCACCGGTTGAGGGGCAGCATCGCCGTCGAGCCGGTGCCGGTCGGCCGGCTGCTTCCGCGCCCGCCGTGGCACGACATCGTCGTGGTGGAGCACGGCGGCTCGGGCGCGGGCACCCGCGTCATCTGCGGCTTCGTGCAGTGCGACGAACTGCTGTTCCATCCGATCCTCAGGAACCTGCCCGCCCTGCTGCACGTGAGCCCGAACGCCACGCCGTCGGACGAATGGCTGGCGAGCACGATCCGCCGCACGGCCGCCGAAGCGAGCCGCCCGGTGCCCGGCTCGCGCAGCATGCTGCCGCGCCTGACCGAGCTGATGTTCGTCGAGATCCTGCGCAAGTACATGCAGGGGCTCTCGGCCGACGAGGCCGGGTGGTTCGCCGCGTTCAACGACCCCGTCGCCGGAGCCGCGCTGCGGTGCCTGCATGCGTCGCCGATGGGCGACTGGACGGTGCCGACGCTGGCGCGCGAGGTCGGCGTGTCGCGCACGGTGCTCGCGCAGCGCTTCAGGCGCTTCCTCGAGCAGCCTCCGATGCAATACCTGGCGGGCTGGCGCCTGCAGCTGGCCGCGCAGCACCTGAAGTCGACCGACCTGCCCGTCAAGACCGTCGCGGATCGCACCGGCTACGGTTCGGAGGCCGCGTTCAGCCGGGCGTTCAAGCGCCGCTTCGGCCTGTCGCCCGCCGATTGGCGCAAGCGACAGTCGCCGCAGGCAACGAAAGGGACGGCCACCCGGGTCCGGCCGCGCGGCCGGCCGGGCGTGGGGCTCAGAGCCTGAAGATCTTCCCCGGATTCATGATGTCGTCGGGGTCGAGCGCGCGCTTGATCCGCCGCATCAGGTCGAGCGCGTCGTCGCCCGCCTCCTCCTCGAGGAAGCCGATCTTGTGCAGGCCGACCCCGTGCTCGCCGGTGCAGGTGCCGTCCATCGACAGTGCAAGGTGAACGATCGCGTCGTTCAGTCGCTCGGCCTCGGCCATCTCCTGCGGATCGTTCGGGTCGATCACCAGCACCGCATGGAAGTTGCCGTCGCCGACGTGGCCGACCATCATCGTGGGGAACTTCGCCGTGTCGAGAATGCGCCGCGCCCCGGTGATCGAGTCGCTCAGCCGCGAGATCGGCACGCAGGTGTCGGTGGAGATCGCACGGCTGCCCGGGCGCACCTGAAGGCACGCGAAGTAGGCGTTGTGCCGCGCGGTCCACAGGCGCGTGCGGTCCTCGGGGCGCGTCGCCCATTCGAAGTCCTGTCCGCCGTGCTCGCGCGTGATCTGCTGCGCGATTTCGGCCTGCTCGGTCACCGACGCCTCGCTGCCGTGGAATTCGAAGAACAGCGTCGGCGCCTCGCGCAGCGTCGTGTGGCTGTACGCGTTGATCGCGCGGATCGCGTTCTCGCAGACGTACTCGCAGCGCGCCACCGGCACGCCGAGCTGGATGATCTGGATGACCGCGTCGATCGCCTGCGCCAGGCTCGGGAAGCTGACGACCGCCGCCGACATCGCCTCGGGCACCGGGTACAGGCGCACCGTGACCTCGGTGATCACGCCGAGCGTGCCCTCGGAGCCGACGTAGAGCCGCGTGAGGTCGTAGCCGGCCGACGACTTCTTCGCGCGTCGCGCGGTGCGCACGACCTTGCCTTCGGCGGTGACCACGGTGAGCCCGAGCACGTTCTCCTTCATCGTGCCGTAGCGCACCGCGTTCGTGCCCGACGCGCGGGTCGCCGCCATGCCGCCGAGGCTGGCGTCGGCACCCGGGTCGATCGGGAAGAACAGCCCGGTGGACTTCAGCTCCTCGTTGAGCTGCTTGCGGGTGACGCCTGCCTGCACCGTCACCGTGAGGTCCTCGGCGTTGACGGCCAGCACGCGGTTCATCTGCGACACGTCGATCGACACGCCGCCCTGCACCGCCAGCAGGTGTCCCTCGAGCGAAGAGCCGACGCCGAACGGGATCACCGGCACCTTGTGCGCGCGGCACAGGGCGACCGCGTCGGCGACCTCCTCGGTGGAACGCGCGAAGACCACCGCGTCGGGCGGCGTGGGCGGGAACGGCGATTCGTCGCGGCCGTGGTGCTCGCGCACCGCGTGGGCCGTGCTGAAGCGCTCGCCGAACCGGGTGCGAAGCGAAGCGACCAGGGCTTCGGGAAGGGGGCGCTTGAGCGCTTCGGCCAGCGCGCGGGGATGGTTCATGGCGTTCTCCGGGGAGCCGGCAGATTGTAGCCCGGTGACAATGCCCGCGACGGCGTCGGGTCCGCGCCCCCGGCGCCCGCAGCCCGCGCGGTACACTGCCCGCCATGGGACATCGACTCTCGAGGATCACGACGCGCACGGGCGACGACGGCACGACCGGGCTGGGCGACGGCAGCCGCACGCGCAAGGACAGCCTGCGGATCGCCGCGATCGGCGACGTCGACGAGCTCAATTCCACGATCGGGCTGCTGCAGGCCGAGCCGCTGCCGGACCCGGTGCGCGCAGCGCTCACCGACATCCAGCACGACCTGTTCGACCTCGGCGGCGAGCTGTGCATCCCCGGTTTCGAGAACCTGCCGGACGCTCGCGTCGCGCGACTCGACGAACTGCTCGCGCACTACAACGCCGACCTGCCCCGGCTGCAGGAGTTCATCCTTCCCGGGGGATCGCGCGCGGCGGCGATCGCCCACGTCGCGCGCACCGTCTGCCGCCGCGCCGAGCGCGCGATCGTCGCGCTGGCAAGCGCCGAGGCGGTTCGTCCGGCGTGCCGCCAGTACGTGAACCGCCTCTCCGACCTGCTGTTCGTGCTGGCGCGCGTGCTCAACCGCCACGCGGGCGGCAGCGACGTGATGTGGGAGAAGGGCCGCACGCGCTAGCGCGCCGGGCCCGCGCCTCACGCGTCGCGCGCGGCCTCGAGATAGGACACCAGCTTGGCGCTGGTCTGGCGAAGGCGCTCGGACAACAGCTGCACCAGCTTCAGCAGGATCTTGTTGCCCAGCTTGGGCTCCTCGCCCAGGACGAGCATCAGCGCGTCGCGCGTGAGCACCGCGATCCGGCTGTTCTCCAGCGTGACGCACGACGCGAAGCGCGGCTCGCCGTCGAACATCGACATTTCGCCCAGCGAATGGCCCGAGTGCGCCACCGCGATCCGCGACGGATAGTTGTAGCGGTTGCGGCGCAGCACGTCGACCATGCCCTGCATCAGCAGCATCATGAAGTCGCCGGCTTCACCCTCGTTGATGATGGTGACCCCCGGGGGCGCCTCGTACACGTACATGAACGTGCCGAGCTTGCGCGTCTCGTCGATGTCCAGGCCCGAGAACAGCGGCGTCTGGGCCATCAGCCCGTGAATCTGGTCGGCGAACTCGCTGGCGCGCCCGACCGGGCGAAGGCCGAGCGCGAGCAGCCGCTCGTGCGGCGTGCGCTTGACCGAACCGGCCGCGGTCGCCGATGCCTGCGGCACGGCGGTGCCCTTGACCGCTTCCATGGCTACCTCCCGATTTTCGACGTTTATAGCATGTAATGCGCGCTGTCGAGGCAGTGCTGCAGGCCTGCGCGGCCGCGCGTCGGCGTTT
Organism: uncultured Burkholderiales bacterium; assembly: GCA_937872345.1. Lineage (GTDB taxonomy): Bacteria > Pseudomonadota > Gammaproteobacteria > Burkholderiales > Burkholderiaceae_E > Zeimonas. The sequence continues at coordinate 5,585 of CALMSQ010000525.1, forward strand.
TGCCGACAGGTGGCGGCCCGCGGCCCCGGCGCAACGCCGCTCGACGGCCCTACTCGTCCGCCGTCAGGCGCCGGGCGCGTACGCCCTCGGCCAGCGTGTCGAGCACTGCGACCGTGTCGTCCCAGCCGATGCAGCCGTCGGTGATGCTCTGGCCGTAGACCAGCGGCTTGCCACGCACCAGGTCCTGGCGCCCGGCCTGCAGGTGGCTCTCGACCATCACGCCGAAGATGCGCATGTCGCCGGCGGCAAGCTGCGCGGCGATCGCCGCCGTGACGGCCGTCTGGTTCTCGGGCTTCTTCTGGCTGTTGCCGTGGCTTGCGTCGACCATCAGCCGGCACGCCAGCGCGGCGGCGGCGGCCTCGTGACAGGCGGCCTCGACGCTGGCCGCATCGTAGTTCGGCTTTCGCCCGCCGCGCAGGATCACGTGGCAGTCCTCGTTGCCGTTGGTGGACACGATCGCCGAGTGTCCGCCCTTGGTGACCGACAGGAAATGATGCGGCTGCGACGCTGCCTTGATCGCGTCGAGCGCGATCCTCAGGTTGCCATCGGTGCCGTTCTTGAAGCCGACCGGGCACGACAGCCCGGAGGCCAGCTCGCGGTGCACCTGCGATTCGGTGGTGCGTGCGCCGATCGCGCCCCACGCGATGAGGTCGGCGATGTACTGCGGCGTGATCATGTCGAGGAACTCGGTGCCCGCCGGCAGGCCCATCTCGTTGATGTCGAGCAGCAACTCGCGCGCCGTGCGCAGGCCCTTGTTGATGTCGAAGCTGTCGTCGAGGTCGGGATCGTTGATCAGGCCCTTCCAGCCGACGGTCGTGCGTGGCTTCTCGAAATAGACGCGCATCACGATCTCGAGGTCGGCCGCCAGACGCTCGCGCTCGCCGCGCAGCCGGGTCGCGTACTCGCGCGCCGCCTTCGTGTCGTGGATCGAGCACGGCCCGACGACGACGACCAGCCGGTCGTCCATCCCGTGCAGCACGCGGTGGATCGCCTGGCGCGCGTCGAACGTGGTGGCGGCCGCGCGCTCGCTGATCGGGAACTCGCGCAGCAGGTGGGAAGGAGGCGCGAGTTCCTTGATCTCGCGGATTCGCAGGTCGTCGGTGGTGTGGGGCATGTCAGGCGGCGCTTTCTGGCAGTCGGGAAACGGGGAGAGGCAAAAAAAAACCGCCGGGCGGGGCCGGCGGCTTCATCGGATTCGGTTCGTTGATTCAGGTCTGCGAACGCGCTCCCGACTCGTCCCGCCGGCGGCAGGAAAAGCCGAAAAAGTAAAAATAGAACGCGATGCGGTGCAACATGAATCCAGTGTAAGGCCGGATCGTCGGCTTCGCAAGTCGGCTGCCCGGCGCTGTCGCTTCGGCGACGCGGGCGGGATGAGGCACGCCGCGGTTATCCTGCTGGCCATGAGCCGGCCGCCAAACCGGAACCCGTGAGCGGGGCGACTGCAGCCGCCTTGCGGCGGCGCCTGCGCGGCCCACCCGCGTACGTGCTGAACGGCATCGCGGTGGGCCTCGGCATCGGGACGATCCAGCTCCTGTTCGCCGTGTTCGCCGACCGCCACGTGGCGCAGCTCGCCGTTGCGGGTGCGGTCTACGCCAGCCTCGCCGACCTGCCGGTGCGCGTCGAGCGCTCGTGGCGCAACGTCCTCGCGGCGGGCACGCTCGGCTGCGCCACGGCCCTCGCGCTGGGCCTGCTGCGTCCCTGGCCCGCTGCGTTCGCCCCGGGGATCGCCGCGATCGGGTTCGCGGCGGCGATGGCGATGGCCTGGGGGGCGCGCGCCGGACCGATCTCGTTCGCGCCGATCCTGTCGATCGTCTTCACGATGGCGCAGCCCGAGCACGCGGATCACGTGCTCGCCGGCCCGGCCTGGAACGCCGCGGGAGCGTTGGCCTACCTGGCCTGGTCGATCGCGGCCTGCGCCGCGCTGCAGCGGCGCTACCGCAG
>CALMSQ010000526.1:0-9684 GCA_937872345.1 uncultured Burkholderiales bacterium
GCGGCCCCGTTTTTCTTGCACCACAGGACGCTTTCGCAGCCATGCCGAATCCAGAGAGTTCCCCGCCGTCGACGCCGCCTGCGCTCGCGCGCTTCGCCGCGATGGTCGAGCAGCTGTCGGCCGAAATCGGCGCCGCCCGCAATGCGCCCGAGCTCGCCAACGCCAAGGCGCGTGCGCTCGGCAAGGAAGGCGCGCTGACCGCCGAGATGAAGAAGCTCGGCGCGCTGTCGCCCACCGAGCGCTCCGCGGTGGGGCGCGAACTCAACGAAGCCAAGCAGGCAATCGAGCACGCGGTGCGCAGCCGCGAGGCCGCGCTTGCGCGCGCCGAACTCGACGCGAGGCTCGCGCAGGAGTCGATCGACGTCACCTTGCCAGGGCGCGGCCTGGGCAATGGCGGCCTGCATCCGCTGACGCTGACGATCGAGCGCATCGAGGCGATCTTCCACTCGATCGGCTTCGACGTGGCGGACGGCCCCGAGATCGAGGAAGACTTCTTCAACTTCACCGCGCTGAACACGCCCGAGAACCATCCGGCGCGCTCGATGCACGACACGTTCTACGTCGACGCGCCCGACGGCAAGGGCGGCGGGCTGCTGTTGCGCACGCACACCAGCCCGGTGCAGGTCCGATACGCGCGCGCGCACCGGCCGCCGATCAAGGTGATCGCCCCCGGCAAGACGTACCGTGTCGACTCCGACGCCACGCACTCGCCGATGTTCCACCAGTTCGAGGGGCTGTGGATCGACGAGGACGTGAGCTTCGCCGACCTCAAGAGCGTCTACGCCGACTTCCTGCGGCGCTTCTTCGAGCGCGACGACCTCGACGTGCGCTTCCGCCCGTCGTACTTCCCGTTCACCGAGCCGTCGGCCGAGATCGACATGCGCTTCGCCGACGGCCCGCTGGCCGGCCGCTGGCTCGAGGTCAGCGGATCTGGGCAGGTGCACCCGAACGTCGTACGCAACTTCGGGCTCGATCCCGAGCGCTACATCGGCTTCGCCTTCGGCTCGGGCATCGAGCGCCTGGCGATGCTTCGCTACGGGGTGGGCGACCTGCGCATGTTCTACGAGAACGACCTGCGCTTCCTGCAGCAGTTCAACCGATAGGCCGGAGCCCAGGATGCGAGTTCCCGAAAGCTGGCTCAGAAGCTTCGCGTCGCCCGACTGGACGAGCGAGGAGATTGCCGACCGGCTCACGATGGCCGGGCTCGAAGTGGAAGAGGCGAGCGCGGCCGCGCCGCCGTTCCACGGCGTCGTCGTGGCCGAGGTGCGCAGCGTCGCGCGCCACCCCAACGCGGACAAGTTGTCGGTCTGCGAGGTCGACGCCGGCGACGGCACCCTGCGCACGATCGTCTGCGGCGCGCCGAACGTCGCGGCAGGCATGCGCGTGCCCTGCGCGCTGCCCGGCGCCGAGTTGCCCGGCGGCTTCGCAATCAAGCCGGTGAAGATGCGCGGCGTGGAGAGCCAGGGCATGCTGTGCTCGGCGCGCGAACTCGGCCTGTCCGAGGACCACAGCGGGCTGATGGCGCTGGAGGGCGATCCGGCGCTGGGCGCCGACCTGCGCGGCGCGCTCGGGCTCGACGAACTCGTCTACACGCTCAAGCTCACGCCGAACCTCGCGCACTGCATGAGCGTCTTCGGCGTCGCGCGCGAGCTGTCGGCGATTTCGGGTGCGCCGCTGCGCGAGCCGGGGTTCGAACCTGCCGCGATCGGCATCGACGATCGCCTGCCGGTGCGCGTCGCGGCGCCCGACCTGTGCGGTCGCTTCTCGGGGCGCGTGATCCGCGGCGTCGATCCGAAGGCGCCGACGCCGGGCTGGATGCGCCAGCGCCTCGAGCGCGCAGGCCAGCGCAGCATCTCCGCGCTGGTCGACATCTCGAACTACGTGATGCTCGAACTCGGGCGGCCTACGCACGTGTTCGACCTCGATCGCATCGAAGGCGGCCTCGAGGTGCGCTGGGCGCGCGAAGGCGAACAGCTGAAGCTGCTCAACGGACAGACGGTGGACCTCGCGCCCGACGTCGGCGTCATTGCCGACGCTCGCCAGGTCGAGAGCCTGGCGGGGATCATGGGAGGCGACTCGACGGCGGTGTCCGACGCGACCCGCAACGTCTACGTCGAGGCCGCGTTCTGGTGGCCCAGGGCGATCGCAGGGCGCTCGCGCCGCTACAACTTCGCCACCGACGCCGGCGCGCGCTTCGAGCGCGGCGTGGACGCCGCGACGACCGTCGCGCATCTCGAGTACATCACCCGGCTGATCCTGGAGATCTGCGGCGGGCGCGCCGGCCCGGTCGACGACACCGTCACGGCACTGCCGGCGCGCGAGCCAGTGAGCCTGCGCGTCGATCGCGCGCGCAAGGTGATCGGCGTCGACATCCCGGAAGCGGAAATCGCCGCGGTGTTCGAGCGACTGCGCCTGCCTGCCCGCCGCGAAGACGGGCGCTTCTTCGTCACGCCGCCGTCGTATCGCTTCGACCTGCAAATCGAGGAAGACCTGATCGAGGAGGTGGTGCGCGTCTGGGGCTACGAGCGCCTGCCGCTGCGCCCGCCCAGGAGCGGCGCGTCGATGCGGCCGATGCCCGAGGGCCGGCGCACGATCGGCGCGCTCAAGCGGCAGGTCGCCGCACGCGACTACCAGGAGGCGATCCACTACAGCTTCGTCGCCAGCGCGCTCGACCGGCGGCTGAGCGGCCGCGACCCGATCAGGCTGCTCAATCCGATCGCCGCGCAGATGGACGTGATGCGCACGACGTTGTGGGGCGGAATGCTCGAGACGCTGCGGGCGAACCTGAACCGCAAGGCCTCGCGGGTGCGCCTGTTCGAGCTCGGCCGGGTATTCGTCGCCGACGCCTCGGTCGTTGCCGGTCCCCAGCAGGTCCAGGGCGTGGCGCAACCGCGCCGGGTCGGGCTGCTTGCGTACGGGCCGCAGCTCGACGAGCAGTGGGGAGCGAGCGCGCGCCGGGTCGACTTCCACGACGTCAAGGGCGATCTCGAGGCGCTCGCTGGCCCGGCGCTGAGGGTCGAACCGGCCGCGCACCCGGCATTGCACCCGGGCCGCAGCGCCCGCGTGCTGATCGGCGATGCGGCAGCCGGCTGGCTCGGCGAACTGCATCCGGCGCTGGTGCAGGAGCTCGAGCTGCCGCTGCCGCCGATCGTTGCCGAGATCGACCTCGATCCGTTACTGGAACGTTCCGTTCCGGTCTATGAAGAGGTGTCGAAGTTCCCGCCGGTCATTCGCGACCTGTCGATCGTCGTCGAAAGCGAGCGTCCGGTGGCCGAAGTCCTGGCCGAAATCGCGCTGGCGGTCGCCGGCGACCCTGCGGCCCAGGTCGTTAAAAACGTCAAGCTGTTCGACGAATATCGCGGTAAGGGATTGGAAAATAAGGAAAAAAGTCTTGCCTTCCGGTTGTGGATGCAAGATACTCGTCGCACGTTGAGCGAGGCAGAAGCCGCCGGCGCGGTCGACGCGATCGTCGCCCGGCTCGAGCGCACGATCCGGGCGCGGCTTCGCACCGGCGGCTGATCCCCGACCCAGGTCCTGCAAGCAGATTCGATGCGAATGGCGGATACGATGACCCAGCTTGGCCAGGCGGTTCCGGACCATCTGCACGACGCGCCCGGCGAGCCGCAGTCGGCCGGCGTGCAGCCCGAGGGCTCCGTCGCGGACCATGATGCGGGCGCGGAGGCGTTCACCCTGACGAAAGCCGAACTGGCCGAGATGCTGTTCGAGCGGGTCGGGCTGAACAAGCGCGAGGCGAAGGACATGGTCGAGACGTTCTTCGACGAGATCCGCGACGCGCTCGAGCGCGGCGAGAGCGTCAAGCTGTCCGGGTTCGGCAACTTCCAGCTGCGCGACAAGCCCCAGCGGCCGGGGCGCAATCCCAAGACCGGCGAGGAGATCCCGATCTCGGCTCGACGCGTGGTCACCTTCCACGCCAGCCAGAAGCTGAAGTCGCAGATCGAGGAAGCAGGCCACTGACGTCATCGCGGGGTGCGTCGAGGCTTCCCATCCAGCACGGTCGAGCATGCAGAACAAGTCCGAACACAAGGCGCCCCTGCCGCCGATCCCCGCCAAGCGCTACTTCACGATCGGCGAAGTGAGCGAGCTGTGCGGCGTGAAGCCGCACGTGCTGCGCTACTGGGAGCAGGAGTTCACCCAGCTGCGCCCGATGAAGCGGCGCGGCAACCGGCGCTACTACCAGCATCACGAGGTGCTGCTGGTGAGGCGCATCCGCGAGTTGCTCTACGAGCAGGGATTCACGATCAGCGGGGCGCGCAACCGGCTCGGCGACAGCACGCAGAACGGCAAGCTGCGCGAGCCCGCGCCGATCGAGGCGGGCGCCGCCGAGGCCGCGCAAGTCGAGGTGCCGATGCCAGGCGGCGTCGACCTCGATGCGGTCCGCGACGACCTGCGGCGCGCGCTCGACCTGCTGCGCTGAGCACGGGCCGCCGCGGCCCGGCGCGCCTGCCATGCCTGCTATAATTCGCGGCCTCGGGGCGTAGCGCAGCCTGGTAGCGCACTTGCATGGGGTGCAAGGGGTCGCGAGTTCGAATCCCGCCGTCCCGACCAATGAAATCGAAGGGTTAGACCTCTCAGGGGTCTAACCCTTCTGCCTTTCTTGACGGACCCGATCGTTGCCGTCGTTTTCGCGGAGCCCCGACCGAATGGCGGTCCATCCGTTTCACCTGGCGTTTCCCGTCCACGACCTCGCGGCTGCCCGCGCCTTCTATGGTGGCCTGCTCGGATGCCCGGAAGGGCGCAGTTCCGCCGAATGGGTCGACTTCGACCTCTACGGCCACCAGGTCGTCGCGCATCTCGCTCCCCACGAAGCGCGCGCGGCGTCGACCAACGCGGTCGACGGCGACCAGGTGCCGGTGCGTCACTTCGGCGTCGTGCTGCCGATGGACGCGTGGCAGGGGCTTGCCGAGCGGCTGCAAGCGGCTGGCGTGCGCTTCGTGATCGAGCCGCACGTCCGGTTCAAGGGCGAAGTCGGCGAGCAGGCGACGATGTTCTTCCTCGACCCGTCGGGCAACGCGCTCGAGTTCAAGGCCTTCCGCGACATCGCCTCGTTGTTCGCGAAGTGACTGCGACGGCGGCTGCCGCGTGAGGAGGCGGGCTCAGCGGCCGGTGACGACAGGCACCCAGATGACGACCACGGCGGTGATCACGGCGATCGCGGCGAGGTTGAGCCACAGGCCGGTTCGCCACATCCGCTGCATCGTGACGAGTCCGGTGCCGAACGCGATCGCGTTCGGGGGCGTGCCGACCGGCATCATGAACGCGCAACTCGAGCCGAGGGCGCAGGCGACGATCAGCACGACCGGGTCGCTGCCGAGGCCGGCCGCCAACGCGGCGAGCAGCGGAATCATCGTGGCCGCCTGCGCCGTGTTCGACATGAGTTCCGAAAGGAACACCGTGACCACCACCACCGCAACGAGCACGGCCAGCACAGGCCAGCCCGCCAGTGCGGTACTGTGCGCGCCGACGAATTCGGCGACGCCGTTGGCCTCGATGGCCGCTGCGAGCGACAGCCCGCCGCCGAACAGCACCAGTACCCCCCACGGGAGCCGCGCGGCCGTCGGCCAATCGAGCAGGCGTGCGGGCGGCGCGCGCGCAGCCCCGACACCTGCGGGAAGCACGAACAGTGCGAGCGCGGCGGCGATCGCGATGCCCGCGTCGGAGAGCGCCGCGAGGGGGCGCGTTCCGCCGATGTCGAGCGAGGCCAGCGCAGGCCGGAAGATCCACAGCGCCGCGGTGGCCGCGCACACGATCAGGGTGCCGCGCTCCCCGGCGCTCATAGAGCCGAGTCCGGCGGCCGCTTCGGCCAGCGCATCGTGCGCCGGCGCTCCGGTCGCGACCGAGGGCAGCCGTCGCGACAGCCACCACCAGCAGGCCAGCAGCATCAGCGCCGCCGCAGGCGCGGCGATCAGCATCCAATGCGCGAACGAGACCGGTTCGCCAATCGACTGTTCGATCACGCGCGCGGCGATTCCGTTCGGGGGAGATCCGATCAGCGTGGCCATGCCTCCGATCGACGCCGAGTATGCGACGGCGAGCGCGAGCGCGGCGGCGAAGCGGCCGTGGGCCGGCCCCGGCTGGCCGCTCGAGGCGGCCACCGAGGCCGCGATCGGCATCATGATCGCTGCGGTGGCGGTGTTCGACACCCACATGCTGAGGAATGCCGTGGCGATCATCAGGCCCGCGAGCAGCTGGGCAGGCCGGGAGCCCACGCGGGCCAGCACCGCTAACGCGATGCGGCGGTCGAGTGCCCAGCGCTGCAGCGCTGCGGCGAGCATGAAGCCGCCGAGGAACAGGAACACCACGTCGGACGCATACGGGGCCGAGGCGTCGGCGACGCTGGCAATGCCGAGCAGCGGGAAGAGCGCGACCGGGAGCAGCGCGGTTGCTTCCACCGGCACTGCCTCGCCGAGCCACCAGGCGGCCATCCAGGCCATCATCGCCAGCGTGGCGCGCCCGGCGTCTGGGAGCACGCCCGTCGTGCCGTCGGCCGCGGCATATTGCGACGGCACGAGCAGCCAGACCAGGGCGAAGGCGAGAGGCCCGGCGACGATGCGGGCACCGCGGGCGAGTTCGACGGCGTTCATGCGTGCCAGAATGATCGCAGATTCCCCCGATTGCGGATGCCTTTCATGAATCGACGCGTGATCGTGTTCGCCCGCGTGCCACGCCCTGGAGAGGTCAAGACGCGGCTCGCACGCGCCGTGGGCGACGCCGCCGCGCTGGCGCATTACCGGACGATGCTGCGCGACACCCTGGCGGTGGTGCGCGAGGTGCAGGTGCAGTCGCCGGACGTCGAAGTCGAGTTGTGCATTCTTGGCGACGATCGCGAGGGCGAGTGCGCGCGGCTCGCCGCGATGCACGGCTTCGCGCTCACCACGCAGCTCGGATCGTCGGTGGGCGAACGCATCGAGGCGGCGCTAGGCCGCGCGCTCGACGAGGGCAGGGTGCCGGTGCTGGTGGGCAGCGACGTCGTCTCGCTGGCCGCGACCGACCTTCACGACGCGTTCGCTGCGCTGCGCGAGCGCGAGGCGGTGTTCGGGCCAACCGAGGACGGCGGCTATGCGCTGGTCGGGCTCAGGCACCGCGTCGCGCGCCTCTTCGACGAAATGCCCTGGGGGCGCGATTCGCTAATGGCGGTGACGCGTCGGCGTCTGCAGGAGAGCGGCGTGCGCTGGTCGCAGCTGCGCACACTGTGGGACGTCGACGAGGAACCCGAGCTGCGTCGCTGGCTCGCCGGCTGAAGCGGCGCGCGCCTCAGGCCGACGACGGCGTCGCGCGCCGCGCCGGCGCGGAGAACAGCTGCTCGAGCGGCGCCGCCCGGCCGATCCAGTCGCCCTGGATGTGGTCGACCCCGATGTCGGTGAGCCGGTCGAGCGTGTCCTGGTTGTGCACATGCTCGGCCACGGTGCGGATGTTCAGCCGCCGCGCCACGCGAACGGTGGACAGCACGATCTCTTCGTCGATCGGATTCGACACGAGGTTGCGGATGAACGAGCCGTCGATCTTCAGGTAGTCGAGCGGGAAGCGCTTCAGATACTCGAAGGTGGCCAGGCCGGTGCCGAAGTCGTCGAGCGCAATTCCGAAGCCCTCGGCCTTCAGGTCGTCGACCAGCCGCGAAGCGGCCGCCGGATTGCGGATCGCCTCGCTCTCGGTGATCTCGAAGACGATCTTGTCGGCGGGGATCGAGTACAGCGCGCGCTGCTCGCGGATGAAGCCGGCGATCGTGCCGTCGCTCATCGTGAGGCCCGAGAGGTTGATCGAGCACTTCCAGGTGCGCGCCAGGGCTTCGGGATGGTCGGCCAGCCACGAGAAGATCTGCCGGATCACGCCACGGTCCATCATCGGAGTCATCTGCGCCTGCACGGCGAGCGACAGGAACTCGGGCGGGCGGATCAGGCCGCCGTCGCGGTCGAGCAGGCGGATCAGCACTTCGTAGGAGAGCATCCCCTCGGGCGCGTCGGGATCGATCATCGGCTGCGCATGCAGCTCGAAGCGCTTGTCGCGGATGGCTTCCCGGATGTGCTCGATCTTGCCCTGGTGGGCGCGTCGCGCGTCGATCATCGTCTGCGACAGCGGTTCGACGAAGAGCTGCGGGTCGCGCACGCTGGCGGCGATCGCCATCGCATCGGACAGCGACATCAGGCAGTCCTCGCTGTTGATCAGCGCATTGCGGTCGATCAGCAGGCCGCCGACGCACAGCTGAAGCCGCACGCTGCCGTGCTCGGTCTTGAACAACTGGCCGTTCAACTGCGAGTAGAGCTCGCGCGCGACCGCGCGCACCTCGGCGACCGATTCGGCCTCGATCAGCAGCGCGAAGCGCCCGGCCGACAGCCGCGCGGCCGCCCTGGCGCCCGGCTGCTGCATCAGCATCCCCGCAGCGCTCTGCTCGAGCTGCAGCGCCTGGATCGTGCCGCACAGGTCGTTCAGCGTATCGAAGTTCGACAGGTGCACGCCGATGAGGCCATAGTCGGGCCGGGTGGGCATCGACAGGCGCTCGCCGATCTCGGCGATCAGCCCGCGGTCGTTGAGCAGGCCGGTCGACATGTCCTGGCGGGCCTGCTGCGCGACGCGAGCGAGCGCGAAGCGCCGGTCGGTGGCGATGGCCTGCAGCATCAGCGCGACGATGACCGCCGAGAACAGGAGCACCGAGGCCTCGAGTGCGCGGAAGAAGTCGTCGTGCGCCTGCGCGACCTGGTGCGCACGCGCGATCAGCAGCGGGATTGCGGTGACGACCAGCGACAGCGCCGTCGCGCGCTCGCTCATCCGGATTGCGGTCCAGGCGACGATCGGGAAGTAGAGGAACATCAGCGCGTACGCGTACGCCTGCTGCCCGAACGTCGACACCATCACGCTGGTGCCGGTCACCAGCAGCGTCAGGAAGAAGGCCGGCGCGTCGACCAGCGCGCGCTGCGACAGGCTGGGCTCGGGCTCGGCGAGCGACTCGCCGACCCAGGCGAGCAGGGCCGGCGCGATCAGCAGGATGCCGAGCGCGTCGATCAGCCACCAGACCATGAACCGGTGCGCCGGATGGGCCGTAGCGACCAGCCCGGTGAACTGCAGGCCCGCCGTGGCCAGCAGCGCGTCGATCGGCGCGGCCAGCAGCACGACGACGCCGACGAAGCGCACGGCGGCTTCCAGGCGATATTCGGCAGGCTTCCAGTGGTTGAGGCGTCGCAGCACGGTGACGCCGAGGATCGGCCCCACGACGCTGGCCGCGAAGGTCGCCGAGGTCGGCCCGATCGAGCCGAACTCGACCCAGGCCCAGAGCGCGCCGCCGATCGCCGGTGGCACGGCCCAGCCCGGGCCGTTGCGCCAGGCGAATGCGAAGGCGACGCCGGCACAGGGCCAGACCAGCAGCAGGTCGGACGCGTCGAAGGAGATGAGCTTCGCGAGCAGGCAGGCGACGAACGCGATGCCGCCCGACAGCAACAGCCGCGGGAAGGCCGGCAGGCCACCACCCCGGGGATCGGTTCGCGATGTGAGGTCGGACTGGAGCACGGGTTCGGCGGTTCCCTTCGTGCGGGAGTGTAAACGACTCCGCCATCCGTCGGGCGGGCCGGCCGATGGCCGGTCCGCCCGCGCCGTCCGGTCAGGCGGCGAGCAGCTCGCGCAGCACGTACGGGAGGATGCCGCCGTGCCGGAAGTAGTCGACCTCGATCGGCGTGT
>CALMSQ010000527.1:0-9673 GCA_937872345.1 uncultured Burkholderiales bacterium
GTGTCGCCGGTCTGCGGCATGCGCCCGAGCATCAGCATCAGCATGCCGCTGAGCGCCTGGTAGCGCTCGCGCTCTTCCTCGGGCAGCGAGCGCAGCCCGAGGCGGTCCTTCAGTTCGGGGATCGGGATCAGGCCGTCGAGCAGCCACGAGCCGTCCTCGCGCTGGTGCGCCCAGCTGTCGGCGTCGTCGCCGGTGGCGAACTCGCCGGTGATGGCTTCCATCAGGTCCTGCAGCGTGATCAGGCCCTGCACTTCGCCGTACTCGTCGATCACCAGCGCGATCTGCGTGTTCGACGAGCGGAAGTTCTCGAGCAGCTCCATGCCGGTCAGCGTTTCCGGCACGTACAGCATCTCGTGCAGGCCCTGCGTGAGGTCGATCGGCGCGCCGCGCAGCGACTGGGCGAGCAGCTGCTTGGTGTGGACGAAGCCGAGCACTTCGTCGATCCCGTCGCGGCAGACCGGGAACCGCGAGTGCGCGGTCTCGGCCACCTTCGCAAGGTTGACCGGAAGCGGGTCGGCCACGTCCAGCCAGACGATGTCGGCGCGCGGGATCATCAGCGACGAGATCTGGCGATCGTCGAGGCGGAACACGTTGCGCACCATCGCGTGCTCGGTCTGCTCGATGACGCCGGCGTCCGAGCCTTCGGCGAGCAGCGCGTGGATCTCCTCCTCGGTGACCGACGGCACGCTGTCGCTGCGCGCGCCGAGCCCGCGCAGGACCAGCTCCGTGGACACCGAGAGCAGGCGCACGAACGGCTTGGACACGGTGGCCAGCAGCGTCATCGGATGCGCGACCATCCGCGCGATGCCTTCCGGGTTGATCTGGCCGAGCCGCTTGGGCACGAGCTCGCCGACGACGATCGACACGTAGGTGACGACGACGACCACCAGCGCGGTGGCCGCGTAGCCGGCCCAGGGCGGGCGTACGCCCAGGCTCTCGAGCCATTCGGCGAACGGCGCCGCGAGCGCGGCCTCGCCGAAGATGCCGTTCAGGATGCCGATCGACGTGATCCCGATCTGGATCGTCGACAGGAAGCGGTTCGGGTCCGAGCCCAGCGCGAGCGCGGCCGCGGCGAGCCGGTCGCCGTCGTCGACCTGCTTTTGCAGGCGCGCCTTGCGGGCGGTGACCAGCGCGATCTCGGCCATCGCGAGCAGGCCGTTGAGCACGATCAACGCCAGGAGGATCGCGATCTCCATCAGGCGATCCGCGCTGGAAGCGAACAGGGCCGGCGAGGCGGCAGGGCGTCGCGATGACGCGATCGCGGCACGGGTACGTACATTCGATCGGCCCTGGCGGGCTGCCGCGAGGGGAGGCCGCCGGACCGGAGAAGGCTGTGGACGCCCGGATTATACCGATCGACCCTGCGCGCGGCTCGGGGGATACCCTGAGCGCGATGCCGCGGGGCGGGCCTTATCATCCGCAGGTTACCGACTCGAGGAGTGAGCAGATGATGAAAGGAATCGTGAAGGGCATCCTGGTCGCGGCCGCGCTCGGCGTCGCCGCGCTGGCCTCGGCGCAGAGTACGCGCCTGTCGATCGGCACCGGCGGCACCGGGGGCGTCTACTACCCGATGGGGGGCGGCATGGCCGCGATCCTGTCGAAGTACGTGCCGGGCTGGGAGGCGACGGCCGAGGTCACCGGCGCTTCGGTCGCCAACCTGCAGCTGATCGGGCAGGGCAAGCAGGACTTCGGCTTCACGATGGCCGACGCCGCCTATGACGCGGTCAGCGGCCTGTCCAAGTTCAAGGACAAGAAGGTCGAGGCGCGCACGCTGATGGTGCTGTATCCGAACAAGATGCACGTCGTCACCACCGAGGCGAGCGGCATCAAGACGCTCGCCGACCTCAAGGGCAAGCGCATCTCCACCGGCGAACCGAACAGCGGCACCGAGGTGATGGCGATGCGGCTGCTCGAGGCGGCCGGCATCGACAAGGACGTGCAGCGCGAGCGCCTGTCGGTCGCCGAAGGGGTCAACGCGATCAAGGACCGCAAGATCGACGCGCTGATCTGGGTCGGTGGCCTGCCCACCGCGGCGATCACCGACCTCGCGACGACGCCCGGCATCACGCTGAAGCTGATCGACCACGCGCAGTACGCCGACGCGATGAACAAGAAGTGGGGGCCGCTGTACGTGAAGGGCACGATCCCGGCCAATACCTACAAGGGCCAGACGGCCGACGTCGGCAACCTCGACGTCTGGAACCTGCTGGTGGCCGACAAGAAGATGAGCGACCAGCAGGCGTACACGATCGTCAAGACGCTGATCGAGAAGAAGGACGAGCTCGTCGCCGTGCACCGCGAGGCGAAGAACATCACGCTCGACGCGCAGGCAGCCGCCTCGCCGATCCCGTTCCACCCCGGCGCGCGCAAGTACTTCGAGGAGCGCGGAGTGAAGTTCGCCCACTGATCGTCCCGTAACCCAACCCCCCGCCGCCCGACCGGAGCGATCGATGACCTCCAGCAACGAAACGCCCGGCGGGTCCGGGGCGGTGAGCGACGAGCGGCTGCGCGCCGCCGAGCGCTTCGTCGAGGAAGAAGAGGGCGCCGTCAGCCGCTTCGGCGGCGCGCTCGAGACGCTGATCACCGCGCTGCTGGTGATCATGTCGCTGTTCCACCTGTATGCCGCGGTGTCGATCGTGCCGACGATGACGCTGCGGCCGGTACACGTGGGCTTCATGCTGCTGCTGGTGTTCCTCATCTATCCGGCGACGCCGCGGCTTCGCAACCGGCTGATGTGGTACGACGTCGTCCTCGCGCTGGTCGGCGTGGCGACGATCGTGCACATCCTGATGGGCGGCGACGACTTCTGGGACCGCAGCACGATGCCGGACCGCGCCGACCTGGTGTACGGCATCGTCTTCGTGCTGCTCGTGCTCGAGGCGGCGCGTCGCTCCACCGGCTGGATCATGCCTGCGGTGGTGTTGCTCTTTGCCGCCTACGCGTTCCTCGGGCCCTGGCTGCCCGGGCACTGGGCGCACCGCGGCTACGACGTCGAGAGCATGATCGGCGTGATGTACATGTCGCTCGAGGGGATCTTCGGCACCGCGATCGACGTGTCGGCGACGCTGATCATCATGTTCACGATCTTCGGCGCGTTCCTGCAGCACTCGGGCGCGGGCAAGTTCTTCCTCGACTTCAGCTTCGCGCTGATGGGCGGGCGGCGCTCGGGGGCAGGGCGCACCGTCGTCCTGTCGTCGTTCCTGCTGGGCGGGCCGTCGGGGTCGGGGGTCGCGACCACCGTCACGATCGGCACCGTCGCCTGGCCGATGCTCGAGCGGGCCGGCTACGACCGCAACTCGGCGGGCGGCCTGCTGGCGGCCGGCGGCCTGGGCGCGATCATCTCGCCGCCGGTGCTGGGTGCGGCCGCGTTCCTGATTGCCGAGTTCCTGAAGATCTCGTACCTCGACGTGCTGAAGATGGCGGTCATCCCGACCTGCCTGTACTACCTGTCGCTGTTCCTGATGGTCGAGATCGACGCGCGCAAGTTCCACTCGGCCGCTGCCGAGGTGCGCCTGACCGCCACCGCGGGACAACTGGCGCGGCGCTTCTGGTTCCACTTCCTGTCGCTGGTCGCGATCATCGGCTTCATGGTCTACGGCTTCTCGCCGCTGATGTCGGTGTTCTGGGCGACGGTCACTGCGTTCGTGGTGAGCTTCTTCGCGCGCGAGACCGCGATGTGGCCGAAGAAGCTGATCGCGGCGCTCGCCGACGGTTCGCGGCAGGCGCTCAACGTCGCCGCCACCTGCGCGGCCGCCGGCATCATCGTCGGCGTGGTCGGCAAGACCGGCCTGGGCCTGAAGTTCAGCTCGATCGTCATCGCGTACGCCGGCGGCAACCTGCTGCTCACGGCCATCTACACGTCGCTGATCGTGTGGATCATCGGGCTGGCCGTGCCCGTCACGGCGAGCTACATCATCTGCGCGGTGATCGCGGCGCCCGCGCTCACCAAGCTGGGCGTGCCGGACTACGCGGCGCACATGTTCATCTTCTACTACGCGGTGCTCTCCGAGGTGTCCCCGCCGACCGCGTTGTCGCCGTTCGCCGCGGCTGCGATCACCGACGGCGACCCGTACAAGACGACGCTGCAGTCGTGGAAGTACACGCTGCCCGCGTTCCTGCTGCCGTTCGTGTTCGTGCTCGAGCCGGCCGGCGCGGGGCTGCTGCTGATGGCGCCGAAGGACGTCGCCTGGTGGCAGGTCACGTGGATCGTGCTGACCGCCACCGCCGGTATCGCCGCACTGGCCGGCGGCGCGCAGAACTGGGTGCTGGTGCGCTGCCTGCTGTGGGAGCGGCTGGCGATGATTGCCGCGGGCCTTCTGCTGGTGTATCCGCACCCGATGGCCGACGGGATCGGACTGGCGTTGCTCGCCGCGGCGCTCGTCTCGCAGTGGGTGCGCAGCCGCGGTGCGAAAGGCGCGGCCGGCCCCGGCGCCGTGAGCCGGGCCTAGGAGGCGGGGCGGCGTTGCGCCGCCCGGGGTCCTAGCCGGACTCGCCCGGGCCGCCGGGCTCGCCGGACAGCCGCAGCCGGTGCCGCGCGATCGCGGCGCGCACCTGCCTCGGAGCCGTGCCGCCGACGTGATCGCGCGAGGCGACCGAGCCTTCCAGCGTGAGCACCGCGCCGACGTCGGCGTCGATGAGCGGGCTGAACTCGCGCAGCTCGTCCAGGCCGAGCTCGGCGAGGTCGACGCCACGCTCTGAGGCGGTGCGCACCGCGCGCGCGACCGCCTCGTGCGCATCGCGAAACGCCAGCCCCTTGCGCACGAGGTAGTCGGCGAGGTCGGTCGCGGTGGAGAACCCCTCGGCGGCCGCCTGGCGCATCCGCGCCGGGCGCACCTGGATGCCGCCCACCAGGTCGGTGAAGATCCGCAGCGTCTCGAGCAGCGTGTCGGCCGTGTCGAACAGCGGCTCCTTGTCTTCCTGGTTGTCCTTGTTGTACGCGAGCGGCTGCCCCTTCATCAGCGTGAGCAGCGCCACCAGGTGGCCGAAGACGCGGCCCGACTTGCCGCGCGCGAGCTCGGGCACGTCGGGGTTCTTCTTCTGCGGCATGATCGACGAGCCGGTGCAGAAGCGGTCGGCGAGGTCGATGAAGCCCACGCGCGGCGACATCCAGAGGATCAGCTCCTCGGACAGTCGCGACACGTGGACCATGGCCAGGCTCGCCGCCGCGCAGAACTCGATCGCGAAGTCGCGATCGGAGACCGCGTCGAGCGAGTTCTCGCAGACGCCGTCGAAGCCGAGCGTGCGCGCGACGCGCTCGCGGTCGATCGGGTACGAGGTGCCCGCGAGCGCCGCAGCGCCCAGCGGAAGCCGGTTGACGCGGCGCCGGCAGTCGACGAGCCGGTCGGCGTCGCGCGCGAACATTTCGACGTAGGCCAGCAGGTGGTGGCCGAACGTCACCGGCTGAGCGACCTGCAGGTGCGTGAAGCCCGGCATGATGGTGTCGGCGTGGCCCTCGGCGAGGTCGACCAGCGCGCGCTGCAAGGCCGCGAGCTGCGCGCGCAGCTCGTCGATCGTGCCGCGAAGCCACAGGCGGATGTCGGTGGCGACCTGGTCGTTGCGCGAGCGCGCGGTGTGCAGGCGCTTGCCGGCGTCGCCGGCCAGCTCGGTCAGCCGTTTCTCGATGTTCAGGTGGACGTCTTCGAGGTCGACCGACCAGGCGAACTGTCCGCGCTCGATCTCGGCGAGGATCGTCGCCATCCCCTGGCTGATTGCCGCGTGATCGTCGTCGCTGAGCAGGCCCACGGCGTGCAGCATCGCGGCGTGCGCCAGCGACCCCTCGATGTCGGCCCGGGCGAGCCGGTGGTCGAACGATACGGAGGCCGTGTAGCGTTTGACCAACTCGCTGACGGGCTCCGAGAAGCGGGCAGACCACGCTTCGGATTTCTTGGCAAGCTGATCTGTCATAATCGTCCGCGGCAGAGGAAGGGCCTCGAGAGCCGAATTATACGGATCGCCCCGACGGCATCGGCCGGGGCAGGCGGTCCGGCGCAGCAAGGGAACCATCGATGAGCGATCCGGGGTCGGTCGTCTCGCCCGAGGGGATGTCCGCAGGCGCGTCCGCGCAGGCGTCCGGACCTCCGCGGCGACGCCTCACCGACGGCGCAGACTTCCCTGTGCTGCCCGACTGCTGCAATCTCGGCACCATGGTGCGCGTCCTGCTGCCGCTCAACCTCGGCGTGGTGCTGCTCGGCTGGCTGCTACCGGCGGCCGGCGTCGATTACTGGCCGATGCTCGAGACCGCGCTACGGGTGGACGCCGTCGCGGCCGCTTCGTTGCTGACGCTGTGCCCGCTGCGGCGCTCGGTGAACGGCGCGCCGCGCTGGGTGCAGTGGGTCGTCGGGCTCGGCGTGCCGTCGGCGTTCGCCATCGTCGTCGCGGTGGGCAGCGCCGAGCCGCCCGCGCCGGGCGTGGCCGCATTCGCCGCCTGGCTGATGCCGCGCGTGCTGCTCGCGGCCGGCATCGCCTGGGCGCTGATCGAGTACCTTCGCCTGCGCCAGCTCTCGCTGCAGCCGTCGCAGGCCGAGGGGCGGCTGCAGGCGCTGCAGGCGCGCATCCGTCCGCACTTCCTGTTCAACAGCCTGAACACCGTGCTCGGCCTGATGCGCAGCGACCCGCGCAAGGCCGAGCGCACGCTCGAGAACCTGGCCGACCTGTTCCGCGTGTTCATGAAGGACAGCCGCGAGCTGGTGCCGCTCGACGACGAGGTGCTGCTGTGCAAGGAATACCTCACGATCGAGAAGCTGCGCCTGGCCGACCGGCTCGGCGTGCGCTGGGAGCTCGACGGGATGCCCGGCGACGCGCTGCTGCCTTCGCTGCTGCTGCAGCCGCTGGTCGAGAATGCCGTCCACCACGGCATCGAGCCGAACCAGGAGCCCGGCGAGATTCGCGTGAGCATCGCCAAGTCGGGCGACCGCGTGCGCGTCGAGATCGCGAATCCGCTGCCCGATGCGCCGCCCACCCGCCCTGGCAATCACATGGCATTGTCGAACGTGCGCGAGCGCCTCGACCTGACCTTCGACGTCGAAGGCCAGCTCGAGACCTCTAGCGCGGACGGGCAGTTCCGCGTGATCGTCCAGTTCCCCTACCGCAAAGAGAGAAGACGCCGAGATGCCAGACGCCCCTTCGATCCTGATCGTTGACGACGAACCGGTCGCGCGCTCGCGCCTTCGCGAGCTGCTGGCCGATCTCGCCCCGGAGTTCCCTCATCGCATCGTCGGCGAGGCGCCGAATGCGCCCGAGGCGCTGTCGCAAATCGAGGTCGCGCAGCCGCAGATCGTGCTGCTCGACATCCAGATGCCCGGCATGACGGGCATCGAACTGGCCCGCCACATCTCGGCGCGCGCGCAGTCGGGCGACACGCCACGGCCGATGCCGCTGATCATCTTCGTCACCGCGTTCGACGAGTTCGCGGTCGACGCGTTCGAGGTAAGGGCGATCGACTACCTGCTCAAGCCGGTGCGCGCCGAGCGGCTGAAGCAGGCGCTGCAGCGGGCGCTCACGCGGATGCCCCAGGAGCACGCGCAGGCGATCGACCAGCTCGCGCGCGCGACCAACACGCGGCGCCGCCACCTGTCGGTGCACGAGCGCGGCCGCGTCATCCTGGTGCCGCTCGAACAGGTGGTCTACCTGAAGGCCGAACTGAAGTACATCACCGTGCGCACCAAGGAGCGCGAGTTCCTGATCGAGGAGTCGCTCACGTCGCTCGAAGAGGAGTTCAGCGACCGATTCGTGCGCATCCACCGCAACGCGCTGGTCGCGCGCCCGTCGATCGCCGGCTTCGAGCGGGTGATGCCGCAGGGCGAGGCCGACGGCGGCGATCCGTACTGGCAGGTGGTGCTTCGCGACGTCAACGAGCGGCTTCCGGTGAGCCGGCGGCAGTGGTCGACGGTCAAGAACCTGGTCAGCTGAAGGTGGGCGGCGTCGAGGCGCCCGCGCGGCTCGTCATCGCGTCGCGCCAGAGCCGGCTGGCGATGTGGCAGGCCGAGCACGTGCAGGCGCGCCTGCGCGAGCTCTATCCGCGCTGCGAGGTCGAGATCCTCGGCATGACCACCGAGGGTGACCGCGTGCTCGATCGCGCGCTCAACGAGATCGGCGGCAAGGGCCTGTTCATCAAGGAACTCGAGGTCGCGCTGCTCGAGCGACGCGCCGACCTGGCGGTGCACTCGCTGAAGGACGTCCCGATGGAGGTGTCCGAGCCGTTCGCGCTGGCGGCGATCATGGCCCGCGAGGATCCGCGCGACGCGTTCGTGTCCGCGAAGTACGCGTCGCTCGAGTCGCTGCCCGAGGGGGCGCGCGTGGGCACGTCGAGCCTGCGTCGCGCGGCGCAGATCCGGCGTGCTTTCCCGAAGCTCGAGGTGCTGCCGCTGCGCGGCAACGTCAACACCCGTCTCGCGCGGCTCGACGAGGGGCGCTACGACGCGATCGTGCTCGCCGCGGCCGGGCTCAAGCGGCTGGGGCTGGCCGGGCGGATCCGCGCGATCGTGCCGCCGTCGCTGTGCCTGCCGGCGGCGGGGCAGGGCGCGCTGGGCATCGAGACGCTCGCCACGCGCGACGACCTGCGCGCGTGGCTCGCCCCGCTCGGCGACGCGCGTACCGCGGTCGAGGTCCACGCCGAGCGCACCGTCTCGCGGCTGCTCGGCGGCAGCTGCCGGGTTCCGCTGGCCGCCTGGTGCGTCACGACGCCGCAGGGCGGCCTGAAGCTGGTCGCGCGCGTGGCCGCCGAAGACGGCTCGGCGATGGTCGAGGCGGTGGCCGAATGCGCCGGGGCCGACCGCGAGGCGGCCGGGCGGATCGGCGAGGACGCGGCGCGCTCGCTGCGCGAGCAGGGCGCCGCCCGATGGCTCGGGTCGTCCTGACGCAGCCCTGGCCGCGGGTGCGCGGCGTCGAGCAACGTCTGCGCGCGCTCGGCCATGAGCCGCTGGCCGTGCCGCTGTCGCGCATCGTCGAACTGGCCGACGATCCGCGTGTCGTCGGCGTCGCCGCGCGCCTGGCGCAGTTCGACTGGGTGGTGCTGGTCAGCCCCGCGGCGGTGGCCGCTGCCGCGCGCATGGCCGCCGGGCGATGGCCTGCGGCGACCGGGATCGCGGTGGTCGGCCCGGGCAGCCTGCAGGCGATCGCCGACAGCGCGATGGCGGTCGACCCCGCCAGGGTGCTGCGTCCGGCGGGACCGACGTTCGACGCCGACGCGCTGGTCGACACGCCGCCGTTGCGCGCGCCGAAGGGCCTGCGCATCCTGGTCCTGCGCGGCGAGGGCGGCAGCGAGGGCTGGATCGAAAGGCTGCGCACCGCCGGTGCACGGGTCGAGACCTGCGAGGTCTACCGCCGCGAGCCGCTGGAGCCTTCCGACGCGATGCTGGCCGCGCTGCGGGCGCTGCTCGAGCGCGGCCCGGCGCCGGTGTTCGTCTTCACGCAGCGCGAGGCCGTGGACCGGCTCGAAACCATGCTCGAGCGCGCGTCGCTGGCCGGACGCGCGCACGCGTCGCCGGCGCTGGCGATCCACGCGCGCATCGCCGCCGCGCTGCGGGCGTGCGGGTGGATCGACGTGCGGGCGATCGAGCCCGGCGATCGGGCCCTCGCGGCCGCGCTAGAATTGCCCCCGGATTCCCCGAGCAGCCACTGTGTCTGAGCCGGACAAGGTCGTACCCGAAGGAGCGCCGCGCTCCGCCGCGCCGCT
>CALMSQ010000528.1:0-4624 GCA_937872345.1 uncultured Burkholderiales bacterium
GGGCGCTTCGCTGGCGATCGCGCGCTGCCAGCGCGCGAGCCGGCGGCGCGCGAGCGGCGCGAGCGTGGCGGACGCGGACGGTATGGAGCCCGAACCGACGGCTGACGCGGCCGTCGAGCCCGAGGCCGAGTCGTCGGAGGATCCCGCCCCCGACCCGGCGGACGAACCGGCCGCCGCTTCGACGATCCCCGCTTCCGGCGCCGCCGCCGCGTCGAGCCCGTGGCGCCAGGCGAGCAGCGCCAGCAGCCAGCGCTGGGTCGCATCGTCGGCAACCACGGCGGCGACGTCGTTCGCGTCCGTCGGCCCGGCGCGCCCGTCCGCCGTCGGGGCTCCCGGCGCGCCGGCGCGCTGCAGCGCCGGTTCGATGTCCTGCGCGAGCACGTCCCGGTCGCGCGATGCGCCGAGCGCGCGGAACAGCTCACGAGCACCCGAGGCGATCGACTCGTCGATCGACGGCACCCAGCCCCGGAACAGCCGGATCGCACTGCGCAAGCGGCGCAGCCCGATCCGCAACTGATGCACGACCTCGACGTCGTCCACCGGCGGCGACGACGCCGTCGACCGGCCCGCCCGGCCCTCGACACCGACGGCAATGCCCAACGCGATCGCGTTGACGACGATCTGCGCGATGCACTCGTCGAGGACCGAGCGCCACGCCTCGCCGACGCCCACCTTGCGCCGCAGCCTGACCGGCGTCGCGCGCCGAGGACTCGCCGGCGCACGCCCTTCGGCCAGCGCGTCGCCGCGCTCGGCCTTGCTGCGCGGATCGACGAGCAGTCCGAACCTCGCGCGCCAGCGCTCGGCCAGCGCGAACAGCGCGGCGGGCGAACCCGACAGCAGTTCGAACTCGAGCTCGCAGACGCGCAGCTCGCGGTCATGCGTCGCGATGCGCCCTTCGTCGAACGCGAGCTCGACGACAGCGCCTCGCGTTCGCAGCGTGCGCGTCGTTCTCCGGATATCGGTTTCGTAGCGCTGCCGAAGCGGCTCCCCGTCGGCGAGCAACCCGGCCATTCGCTCGCCGGCCTCCGTGCCCGCGTGAACCGCCGGATCGAGGTCGGCCCCGGGGCGCAGCATCTCGTGCTCGAAGCGCGCCAGCGCCGCCTCGCCGCCGGCCTTCAGCGTCTGCACCCAGCGGCGCCCTTCGCGCCGCAGCCGCAGTGCCATGCCGGCGCTGGCCAGCCGGCGATCGCCGGTGTCGAAATAGCGCGCGACGAGGTGCCGGGTCTCGGTTCGCGCGCCTCGTTCTCCGAGCGCCGCCCGCAGCGCCGGGCGCGCGCTGGTCGGCACGAGGAACTTCAGCTCGAACTCGACGGTCGATTCGCGCATGGAAACGGGTCTGGCTCGATGGTTGGCGACGAGGCGGCCAGCTTACCCGGGATGGCGCTCCCGAAGGTGACAGCTCGTGTCTCGTGCGGGAAGGCCGGCCGCGCGCCGCCCGGGCATCGCGCGGATGGGCTTCGGTAGAATGCGGCCGGACGCCCCCGTAGCTCAGTGGATAGAGCATCCCCCTCCTAAGGGGAGGGTCGCACGTTCGATTCGTGCCGGGGGCGCCAGACGTGGTGCCACCTTCGTCGACGGTGGCCGATCGGCCCGGCTTGCCGGCGCTGCTGGCGCGCATCCTGCGGCGAGCCCTCCGAACCGGCGTGATCGATGCGCGGCCCACCGTTGCGCGCGGGGTCTTGCGCCCGAAGACGCTGCCATTGCGCGATCATCTGACGATGCGAGCGAGGCAGAGCGCATGAAGCTCAACATCCTGTCCGACCTGCACCTGGGCGTCGGCGGGCTCGACCATCCGCGCAACGACGCCGACGTGGTCATCCTGGCCGGCGACATCACGCGACCCCGCGAGGCCGCGGCCTGGGCGCTGGGCTTCGACAAGCCGGTGCTCTACGTGCCCGGCAACCATGAGTTCTACGGCGGCAGCCTCGAGGGCACGATTGCCGAACTGAAGCGGCTGTGCGCCGGCACTCACGTTCACGTGCTCGACGACACCGAGATCGTCATCGACGGCGTGCGTTTCCTGGGCAGCACGCTGTGGACCGATTTCCGCCTGTTCGACGACGACGAACGCAGGGCCGCGTCGAAGGCCGAGGCGCAGCGCCTGATGCGCGACTTCAGTCGCATCACGCTTGCAGGCGAGGCCGGCCGCATCTTCACCCCCGACGACTCGACGGCGCTGTTCGATCGCCACGCCGGGTGGCTGCACGCCAGGTTGTCCGCAGCGCACGACGGGCCGACGGTGGTCGTCACGCACCACGCACCGTCGCGCGGGAGCATCCATCCCCGCTTCGCCGACTCGTTGCTCAACGCAGGCTTCGTTTCCGACGCCGAACAGCTGATCGGCGCCGATCGCGCGCAGCTATGGATCCACGGCCACGTGCACGACAGCTTCGACTATCCGGTGAACGGCACGAGGGTGCTGTGCAATCCGCGCGGCTACGCGAAGAACGGCGTCAACGAGAACCCGCTCTTCGATCCCGACCTGGTCGTCGAGGTGGGCTGAGACGCCGTCATGCCGCGAACGTCGCTGCGCAGTCCAGGCGCTACCGGGCATCTCCGCGGCCGGCATTGCCACTGGCAGGCCCTTCCCACTCGTCCGGCTCCAGTTCCGGCACCACGTCCGATCCCTTCGGAATCCGCAGGTAGCGCCTGACGATCCGGCCGATGCCGAAGACCAGGCCCCAGCCGACCAGCAGGCCGAGCGCCATCAGCGTCATCGATCGCGCCCAATGCGCGAAGAGCGCGGCAGACCGGTGCTGTCGCGCCATCGCCTCCGCGTCGAGCTTCTCGACGAATTCCGCGGCCACGCGCTTCGTGTACTGATAGGCCTCCTTCGAGTCGAGTTCGGCAACCGACGGCTCGCCCTTCTCGTCGATCGCGTAGGCAATTTCACGCTTGTGCGTCCTTCCCTGCAGCGTCCTGAAGCACACCGTGATCGACAGTCGATCGTCCGCGCGAACGAACTCCCGGACGTCGGCCTCGTCGCAGTCGTCGACCGGAACCGGTGCCGCGCCGGGGCCGTCGATGCGCACTACCGCGGTCACCTCGGGCTCGTGGATCGCCGTCAGTGCAACCCATCCCGCGACGCACAACAGTGCCATCACGGCCGCGATGCGGCGCGCAGCAGCGAAGAGGTTGAATGGCATCGTCGGGTTCGTTTCTCGAACGGGTCGCCTCGGCGCGGCGTTCGCGCCTCCGGGCGGCGGACCGCTCACATCGACAGCGACCCCTCCCGGAAATCGGTCCTGTCGAGCCATATGTTGACCAGTACGCTCTTGCCCTGTCGTGACATTTCGCGCGCCTGCCTCAATGCGCCGTCGACTTCTTCCATCCGCGTCACCAGCAGTCCTTCCGCGCCGAACCCGCGTGCCACGTCGTGATACGCGGTGCGCGCAAGCACGGTCGCCACGTCGTCCTTGAGCATCTTGACCTGCTCGCGCGCGATCTGCGTCCAGCCCGCGTCGTTGCCGACGACCGCGATCACCGGGATGCCGTGGCGCACGAAGGTGTCGAACTCGGCCAGCCCGAAGCCGCATGCACCGTCGCCGAAGACGATCCAGACTTCGCGATCGGGCCGGACGGTGGATGCACCGATCGCAAAGCCCGCGCCCACGCCCAGCGTGCCGAAGGCGCCCGGATCGAGCCAGGTCAGGGGTCCGCGCGGGTGCAGCACGTAGCTGGCGGTGGCGACGAAATCTCCGCCATCGGCGACGAACAACGCGTTTTCGCCCGCTTCGCGCTCGATCGCGCGAAACAGCGCGATCGGATTCACGTGCTCGCCGCGTTCGGCCGCCTGCCGGTCGATTTCGATTTCGCGCGTGCCGTCGCGCGCGCGCAGTGCAGCCAGCCACTCGGCGCGGCGCGCGGCTTCGCCCTCGGCCACCCTGCCCGCCAGCGCCTGCAGGAACCCGCCCGCATCGCCCAGCGCCAGCACGTCCGGCCGGCGGTTCAGCTTCGCGTCGCGCGCGCTGCGGTTGGCAGCGATGAGCGTCGCACTGCGGCGCACGTGCCTGCCGTAGTCGAGCCGGAAGTCGCAGGGCACGCCAGCCAGCAGCACGCAGTCGGCTTCGCGCAGCGCCTGTCGGCGCTGGTGGCGCATCTGCAGCGGGTGATCGCGGCCCAGCAGGCCGCGCGCCATCCCCGACAGGTAGACGGGAATGCCCAGCCGCTCCACCGCGGCAGCGAGCCGGCCCGCTTCGGCCGCGTTCACGACCGCCTGGCTGCCGATCACCGCCAGCGGACGCCGAGCCTTGCCCAGCGCGACCAGCGCCGCGCCGATGGCAGCATCGCCGACCGCCGGCACGCTCGCCTCGCGCACGCGCGGCACCGCCGCCTCCTGGCTGCCGTCGAACATCCGGCGCACGTGGCGGTTCAGGTACCAGCGCAATGCCCGGTCGGGCAGCGACGTGCCCTTGCCGCCGGCGTCGGCATACCACTGGCGGATCGACGCCTCGTCGTAGAGCAGGTCCACCGGGCACTCGACGAAGACCGGGCCGGGGACGCCGGAACGAGCAAGCGCCAGCGCTTCCTCGACGGCCGGCCCGAGGTCGCGCACGCGCCGCAGCTTGAAGAAGCGCTTGACGTGCGGCTCGACCAGCGGGCGCTGGTCGATGTCCTGCAGCGC
>CALMSQ010000529.1:0-18092 GCA_937872345.1 uncultured Burkholderiales bacterium
ACTACAGCGAGAAGATCCCCAACAACGTCAACCTGTCGGAAGACCGCACGCTGCAGCGCGCGCTCGAGCAGTGGCAGCCGAACTACCTGCACTGGTGGCAGGACATGGGCCCCGACAACTCGACCGGCTACGACGTCTACCTGCGCACCGCGGTCAGCGTCGACCCGAGCGGCTGGGCGCAGTTCGGCTACGTGAAGATGCCCGAGTACCGCTGGGGCATCTTCCTGAACCCGGCCGAGAAGGACCGCAAGATCCACTTCGGCGACCACCTCGGCGAGCCGGCCTGGCAGGACGTGCCCGGCGAGCATCGCGCCAACCTGCGCCGCATCATCGTCACGCAGGGCGACACCGAGCCGGCGTCGGTCGAGCAGCAGCGCCACCTGGGCCTGACCGCGCCCAGCCTCTACGACATGCGCAACCTGTTCCAGGTCAACGTCGAGGAAGGCCGCCACCTGTGGGCGATGGTCTACCTGCTGCACCGCTACTTCGGCCGCGACGGCCGCGAGGAAGCCGAGGCGCTGCTCGAGCGCCGCTCGGGCGACCAGGACCACCCGCGCATCCTGGCGGCGTTCAACGAGAAGACGCCCGACTGGCTGTCGTTCTTCATGTTCACCTACTTCACCGACCGCGACGGCAAGTTCCAGCTGTGCGCGCTGGCCGAGTCGGGCTTCGACCCGCTGGCCCGCACGACGAAGTTCATGCTGACCGAGGAAGCGCACCACATGTTCGTCGGCGAGTCGGGCATCTCGCGGATCATCCAGCGCACCTGCGACGCGATGAACCAGATGAAGACCGACGACCCGGGCAAGCTGCGCGCGGCCGGCGTGATCGACCTGCCGACGATCCAGCGCTACCTGAACTTCCACTTCAGCGTCACGATCGACCTGTTCGGCGCCGACCAGTCGTCGAACGCCGCCATCTTCTACAGTTCGGGCCTGAAGGGTCGCTTCGAGGAGGGCAAGCGCACCGACGACCACCTGCTCAAGGGCGCGACCTACAAGCTGCTCGACGTCGCGGGCGGCGCGCTGGTCGAGAAGGAAGTGCCGATGCTCAACGCGCTGAACGAAGTGCTGCGCGACGACTACATCAAGGATTCGATCGCCGGCGTGCAGCGCTGGAACAAGGTGATCGAGAAGGCCGGCATCCCGTTCCGGCTCAAGACGCCGCACAAGGCCTTCCATCGGCAGATCGGCACGCTCGCCGGCGTCAAGGTCTCGCCCGAAGGCAACGTGGTGTCCGAGGCCGAGTGGAACGCGCGCAAGAACGAGTGGCTGCCCAGCGACGAAGACCGCGCCTACGTCGGTTCGCTGATGGGCCGCGTGGTCGAGCCGGGCAAGTTCGCCAACTGGATCGCGCCGCCGGCGATGGGCATCAACCGCCAGCCGGTCGATTTCGAGTACGTCCGCTTCAACTGAACGGAGAGGCCACCGTGGGCGCCGCGCCGGAAGTGCTCAAGCAGCACCTGATCGACCCGGAGATTTGCATCCGCTGCAACACCTGCGAGGAGGCGTGCCCGGTCAAGGCGATCACGCACGACTCGCGCAACTACGTCGTCGACCCGGCGATCTGCAAGCAGTGCATGGCGTGCGTGCCGCCGTGCCCGACCGGCGCGATCGACAACTGGCGGATGGTGCTCAAGAGCGCGGCGTACCCGCTGGCGGCGCAGTTCGAGTGGGACGAGCTGCCGCCCGAGGCCCCGCTGCCCGAGGGCGTCGCGGCCGAGGCGACGGCCGTCATCGAGGCGGCGGCCGCCCCTGCCGCGGCGGCGGCCGACGCGCAGGGCTTCGAGACGGCGGTGACGGCGACGTCGTTCGGCGCGACCGTCCCGCCGTGGTCGGCGGCGCATCCGTACACGAACCTGTACGGACCGAAGAACCCGACGACCGCGACGGTGGTCGGCAACTACCGGGTCACCGAGCTCGGCACCGAGAGCGACACGCACCACATCGTGCTCGACTTCGGCGCGATGCCGTTCCCGGTGCTCGAGGGCCAGTCGATCGGCATCCTGCCGCCGGGTGTCGACGATCGCGGCAAGCCGCACGTCGCGCGCCAGTACTCGATCGCCAGCCCGCGCAACGGCGAGCGCCCCGGCTACAACAACCTGTCGCTGACCGTGAAGCGGGTCACCGTCGACCACGACGGCAATCCGGTGCGCGGCGTGTGCTCGAACTACGTGTGCGACCTGAAGAAGGGCGACACGGTGAAGGTGATCGGGCCGTTCGGCGCGTCGTTCCTGATGCCGAACCACCCGCACTCGAACATCGTGATGATCTGTACCGGCACCGGCAGCGCGCCGATGCGCGCGATGACCGAATACCGGCGGCGGCTGCGCGGCAAGTTCGAGGGCGGCAGGCTGATGCTGTTCTTCGGCGCGCGCACGCAGAAGGAGCTGCCGTACTTCGGGCCGCTGATGAACCTGCCGCGCGACTTCATCGACCTGAACTTCGCGTTCTCGCGCGCCCCCGACTCGCCCAGGCGCTACGTGCAGGACGTGATGCGCGAGCGCGCGGCCGACCTGGCCGCGCTGCTGAAGGACGGCGACACCTTCGTCTACGTCTGCGGCCTGAAGAGCATGGAGGCGGGCGTGCTCGAGGCGCTGCGCGACGTCGCCACGCAGGCCGGAGTCCAGTGGGAGGAGCTCGCGGGGCGCCTCAAGCGCGAGGGACGGCTGCACCTCGAGACGTACTGAGGGATCGCTGCCCGGTCGGTTACGCTGTGGGCGAACAGGAGCTTCGTCCATGTGCGAACTGTTTGCGATGTCCAGCAGCGAGCCCGCGAACGTCACGTTCTCGCTGGGCGTGTTCGGCGAGCGCGGCGGCCGGCTCGGGCCGCACCGCGACGGCTGGGGGCTCGCGTTCGCCGAGCGGCGCGATTTCCGCATCGTCAAGGAGGCCGAGCCCGCCGCGTCGAGCGCGTGCATGCGCTTCGTCGAGTCCAACGAGATCCGCAGCACGATCGTGATCTCGCACCTGCGGCTCGCGACGGGGCGCCGCATCGTCTCGTACGAGAACACGCACCCGTTCGCGCGCGAGCTCTACGGCCGCACCCACGTGCTCGCGCACAACGGCGACGTGCCGGGTGTCCTGGACGACCCGCGCTTCGAGCCGTCGTGCCACTTCCCGCTCGGCGAGACCGATTCGGAGCGGGCGTTCTGCGCGCTGATGGACCGGCTGCGCGCTGCGCTCGCGCCCGGCACGGTGCAGGATCTCGCCGCGAAGCTGCCGGTCGTCCGCGAATGGGCCAGCGAGCTCGCGCGGCACGGCACGGCCAATTTCCTGCTCTCGGACGGCGAGCACCTGTTCGCGCACCGCTCGACGCGCCTGTTCGTCCTCGAGCGCAGCTGCCCGGCGTCGAACGAGGCGCTCGGCAGCGACTCGCTGCAGGCGTCGCTGACGACCTCGGGCGCCGCGACCCAGCGTGTCGCGCTGGTGGCGACGCAGCCGCTGACGCTCGACGAGGCGTGGACCGAGCTGCCCGCGGGCGAAGTGGTCGTCCTCCGGAACGGTCGACGCCAGGCGTGCTGAGCGCCTGGCGCCGGTCGGCCTACTTCTGCTGGATCCGGGACAGGTATTCGATCAGCAGGTTGATGTTGTTGCGCACGTAGGCCTCGGCCTGGGGCCGCCCGATCTGGGGATCGTTCCCGGCGCGGATCGTGTAGGTCGAGCCCCAGATCGGCATCTCGCCCGACCGACCGTGCCCGGCCACCGACTTCCTGCCGTCGATGATCTCGTAGACGCGCTGCACGGGAAACACGCCGCCGTTGTTCTTCGCGAGCACGCTCAGGTCCGACGGCTGCCGGGTCAGGTACTCCCGATAGGTGCCGTCGCCCTTGCCCGAAAGGCCGTGACAGCCCTGGCAGTTCTCGACGTACTCGGCCTTGCCGTAATCGACGGCCGGCGCCTGCGCCAGCGCCGCGGCTGAAACGGCGAGCGAGGCGAGTCCGAGTGCGGCGCGAAAGGGGAACGATGCTTGCACGGTGTACTCCTCGGCATGGAGCCGATGCGCTCCACTTCGGCGACAAGATTGCGCGGCCGCGCCGGGCGCGCCTTGACGGCGCGCAAGGATCGCGTGCCGTCGACTCCCGGTCTACGCGACGCGCGACGCCGGCGAATGTGCGCTACGCTTGCCGACTTGGCGTCTCGACGAGGAAGGGCATGGCCGGTGACCGACGACTGTCCGCGTGGCTCGCCGCGAGCGCGCTCGCGCGGTCCCTGCGCTGGCTGGCGATGCTGGCCGTCGCCGCGCTCGCCGCCTGCGCGCAACTGGGCCTGATGACCGACCCCTATCCGCCCGTGATCTTCGTCCACGGCAACGGCGACTCGTCGGCGTTGTGGCAGACGACGATCTGGCGTTTCGAGTCCAACGGCTGGCCGCGCGACCGGCTGG
This sequence comes from uncultured Burkholderiales bacterium, assembly GCA_937872345.1. GTDB lineage: Bacteria > Pseudomonadota > Gammaproteobacteria > Burkholderiales > Burkholderiaceae_E > Zeimonas. Next base: position 4,387 of record CALMSQ010000529.1, read on the forward strand.
TCGCGATCGACATGCCGTATCCGTACGCGCGCGACGACGACGCGAAGCCGCAGCCCGGCCGCTCGTCGACGGCCGACCAGTTGCAGCAGCTCTCGGTCGAAGTCGATCGCGTGCTCGCGCGCACCGGCGCCAGCGAGGTCGTGCTGGTGGGCAGCTCGCGCGGCGGCTATGCGATCCGCAACTACGTGAAGAACGGCGCCGGCGCGAAGACCGTCTGGCGCGCCGTGCTCGCCGGCACGCCCAATCACGGCATCTGGACGGGCGACTACCTGCCCGGCAACGAGTTCAACGGCACGGGCCCGTTCCTCACCGCGCTCAATGCGCCGCAGGGGCCGCGCGAGCTCGAAGTCTCGCCCGGGCCGCGATGGCTCACGCTGCGCTCGGACGACAACGACAAGTACGCGCAGCCCGACGGACGCTGGATCGGCCGGCCGGGCAAGCCCACCGGCGTGATCCCCGACGGCCCGGCACTCCGGGGCGCACTGAACGTCGTGCTGCCCGGCCTCGATCACCGCGAGGTCGCGTTCCATCCGCGTGCGTTCGAGCAGATCTGGCAGTTCATCACCAGCCAGCCGCCGGTCCGCCTGGCGATCGTTCCCGAGTCGGCGCCGGTGCTCGACGGTCGAATCAGCCAGCCCGGCACCAACCTGCCGATGGCCGGCGTCACCGTCGAGGTCTACGAGGTGGCGCCGCGCACCGGCGAGCGGCTCGGCCCGCCGGTGCACGTGCGCACGACCGGTGCCGACGGCCGCTGGGGCCCTCTGACGGCGCGCTCCGATGCGCCGTACGAGTTCGTGCTCTCGGCGCCCGGCTTCGCCACCACGCACATCTACCGTTCGGCGTTCCCGCGCTCGTCCGACCTCGTGCACATGCGCCCGGTGCGCCTGTCCGACGCCGACCGCACGGCCGGCAGCGTCGTCGTGATGACGCGGCCGCGCGGCTACTTCGACCTGCGGCGCGACCGCATGAGCCTGGACGGCGCGCTGCCGCCGGGGGTGCCGCCGGGCACGGCCGGCGTGTCGGAGTCGAAGCTGCTGTTGCCGCCGGGGCCGGTTCGCACCGTCGTTGCCGAATTCAACGGCGAGCGGATCGCGGTGCGCAGCTGGCCGGCGGGCGAGAACCACGCGGTGTTCGCCGAGCTGCACTACTAGGACCGCCGCCATGTCCCGTTTCTGGAGCGCGATCGTCGCGGACCTGAGCCCCTACGTGCCCGGCGAGCAGCCGAAGCGCGCGGGGCTGGTCAAGCTCAACACCAACGAGCATCCGTATCCGCCATCGCCCGCGGTGCGCGAGGCGATTCGTGCCGAGCTCGGCGAGGGTGCCGAGGCGCTGCGGCTGTACCCCGACCCGCAGTCGAGCGTGCTGTGCGCGACGATCGCGGCGCGCGAGGGCCTCGCGCCGGAGCAGGTGTTCGTCGGCAACGGCTCCGACGAGGTGCTCGCCTTCGCGTTCCAGGGGCTGCTCGCGCACCCGCGGCCGCTGCGCTTTCCGGACGTCACGTACAGCTTCTATCCGACCTGGTGCCGGCTCTACGGCATCCGCTTCGAGGCGGTGCCGCTCGCCGAAGGCTTCGCGCTGCGGGTCGACGACTACGCGGGCGGCGGCCCGGTGATCCTGCCGAACCCGAACGCGCCGACCGGCCGCGCGATCTCGCGCGCCGACGTGGCGCGGCTCGCGGCGGCCAATGCCGACTGGCCGGTGGTGATCGACGAGGCCTACGTGGAGTTCGGCGCCGAGAGCGCGGCGCCGCTCATCGCGTCGCACCCGAACCTGCTGGTCGTGCGCACGCTGTCGAAGTCGCACGCGCTGGCCGGCCTGCGCGTCGGCTACGCGCTGGGCCAGCCGGCGCTCGTCGAAGCGCTGGTTCGGCTGAAGGACAGCTTCAACTCGTATCCGCTCGACCGGCTGGCGCAGGCGGGTGCCGTCGCGGCGCTGCGCGACGAGGCGTGGTTCGCGAAGTCGCGCGACGCGGTCGTGGCGAGCCGCGAGCGGCTGGTGGCCGGGCTCGCGTCGCTCGGCTTCGAGGTGCTGCCGTCGCTCGCGAACTTCGTGTTCGCCCGCCACCCCGCGCACGACGGCGCGGCGCTGTCGCAGGCGCTGCGCGAGCGCGCGATCGTCGTGCGCCACTTCTCGAAGCCGCGCATCGACCAGTGGCTGCGGATCACGGTGGGCACGCCGCAGCAGTGCGACGCGCTGGTCGCGGCAGTGCGCGACATCGTCGGCGCGGGCGCGCCGCGCCCGGGGTAGATCCCGGCAGGAGCCGCCGCGCGGGGCCTCCGCGCGACCGTGCAGCGCTCAGCCGGCCGCGGCCCTTCGAGCGTCGACGAGCATTCGCGCGAGCTCGGCGAAGCCCGCGCCGCAGCGCGACGGCGTGATCCACGCCGGCAGCGCGTCGAGCCGGTCGCGGAAGTCGAGCACGTTGGCCACGCCGACCGCGTTCGGGAAGAACGCGAACATCGGCGCGTCGTTGGGCGAGTCGCCGACGAACACGCAGCGGCTGCGCTCGGCGTCGAGGTCGATCGCGAAGCGCTCGCGCATCATCAGCCGCGTGGTGCTGAGCTTGTCCCAGTCGCCGAACCAGCCGTTCACGTGGATCGAGCTCACCTTGGCGTTCATCCCCGCGTCGCGCATCAGCGCGACGATCAGGTCGACCGACGCGGGCGGCAGCGGCGCGACGTCCTCGCGGAAGTCGATCGCGAGGTCGTAGAGCCGGCAGAACTGGTCGGAGGCCGTCGCGCAGCCGGGCACCTCGCGCAGGACGCGCTCGCGCACCGCAGCGAGCCGGCGCGCGAAGTCGGCGCGACCGGCGTCGTCGAGCAGGTGGCGCGCCTGCAGCTTGCCGGCGCGATCGTCGTGCCACATCCAGAACGCGCCGTTCTCGCCGATCACCGCGTCGACGGGCCACATCCTCGCGATGTGGTCGCACCACCCGGCCGGGCGTCCGGTGACCGGCACCACCCGCAGGCCGGCGGCGCGCAGCGCCTCGATCGCGCCGTAGGCCTGCGCCGTCAGGCGGCCGTCGGTCGTCAGCGTGTCGTCGATGTCGGCGAACACCGTGTGCACCGCTGCGGCGGCGGCGCGCGGAAACGCGGCGAGCGGCCTCGGCTCCACGGGGCGGCGCCTCAGGCGAGCTCCACCAGCACCGGCTGGTGGTCCGAGGCCTGCGTGTCGCCGTCGACGCGAACCGCTCGCAAGCGCGGCGCGAGGTCGTCGCTGACGAAGACGAAGTCGCAGGTGTACGGCGCCGGCCACTGCACGCGGTCGTGCACGCCGTTGGTGAAGGGGTGGGGCGCGTGCGGATGCTTCGCCTGCCAGGCGTCGACGAGCCCGGTGGAGCCTTCGCCGAGCGGCGCCTGCAGTCGCGCGTGCAGCGGGTCGTCGGGCCGGAAATTGAAGTCGCCGGTGAGGATCGCCGAGCGGGTCTGCGGCGTGCTGCGGAACGGGCTGTCCGAGTCGTCGAACTCGCGGTCGACCCGGGCGTGCCCGCAGGCCTCGGCGTGGCGCGCGCGGATCGCCTCGACCTGCGCGATGCGCTGCAGCCCCGAGTAGTACTCGAGGTGCGTGGTCATCACGCGGATCGGGCCGAACGCCGTCTCGATCGTCGCTTCGAGCAGCACGCGCGGCATGCTCTTCGCGTGCGGATCGCTCGGCCACGGCAGCTGGATGCGCAGCGCCTGCGCGACCGGCAGGCGGCTCAGGATCATGTTGCCGAACGCGCGGCGCCCGCCGCCCGGCGCCGGCGTGTCGACCGCCGCCGCCGGCACCGGCGTGTAGCCGGGCAGCAGCCGCGCGAGCCACTCGAACTGGTTCTCGCCGCGGCTCCCGTCGAGGCCGGGGAAGTTCGCGGCCACCTCCTGCAGGCACAGCACGTCGAAGTCGGCCAGCGCGCGCGCGTGCGCGACGATGCGCGCCGGATCGACGCGGCCGTCGCAGCCGCGGCACCACTGGATGTTCCAGGTGATCAGCTTCATCGGCGGATTCCGTTCATCGTATGCCGGCGCGCATGAACGACTGCACGAACTGGCGCTGGAACAGCAGGAAGCCCAGCAGCAGCGGCGCCGAGGTCATCAGCGTGGCCGCGGTGATGATCGACCAGTCGACGCCCTGGTCGGTGGACGAGAACACCTGCAGGCCCACGGTGAGCGGGCGCGTCTCGACCGAGTTCGTGATGATCAGCGGCCACAGGAAATTGTTCCAGTGATGGCTCACCGACACCAGCGCATAGGCGAGGTAGACCGGCTTCGCGAGCGGCACGTAGACCTTCAGCAGCACCTGCAGCGCGCCCGCGCCCTCGACGCGCGCGGCCTCGTCGAGCTCGCGCGGGACGGTCTTGAACGTCTGCCGCAGCAGGAAGATGCCGAACGCCGACGCGAAGTACGGCAGCCCGATCGCGAGGATCGTGTCGCGCAGCCCCAGCGCGTTCATCGTCGCGTAGTTCTCGACGATCAGCACGTCGGGCATCACCATCAGCTGCAGCAGCACAAGGAAGAAGACCAGGTCGCGGCCCCGGAACTCGTAGCGCGCGAACGCGTAGGCCGCCAGCGTGCCCAGCACCATCTGCGCGCCGAGGATCATCGTCACCAGAGCGAACGTGTTCAGGAAGTAGCGCGCGAACGGCGCCGCGTGCCAGGCGTCGGCGAAGTTCGACAGCGTCACCGGCGCGCCCAGCTCGAAGCGGGTCGAGTACTCCGACGGGTGGAACGCGGTCCACACCGCGTAGGCGAGCGGCAGGATCCACAGCAGCCCGAGCATCCACGCGGCGGCGGATTCGAGGGCGTGGGCCCCGCGGCCGATGCGCAACGGCGCGCTCATTGGTAGTGCGTGCGCCGGTCGAGGACGCGGAACTTCACGAACGCGGTCGCGCCGAGGATCGCCAGCACCACCACCGTGAGCGCCGCCGCGTAGGCCGAGTCCCAGAAGCTGAACCCGACCTGGTAGATGTAGTACAGCAGCAGCGCGCTGGCGTTGTCGGGGCCGCCGCGGGTCATCACGAAGATGTGGTCGACCATGCGCACCGAGTTGATCAGCGCGTTGATCAGCACGAAGAGCGTCGTCGGCATCAGCAGCGGAAACAGCACGCGCCGGAAGTACTGCGCGCGCGACGCGCCCTCGATCGCGGCCGCCTCGGCCAGCGTCGGCGAGATCTGCTGCAGCGCGGCCAGGTAGAAGATCATGAAGAACCCGGCCTCCTTCCAGATCGCCACGACCATCGTCGCGCCGAGCACCGTGCTGCGGTCGCCCAGCCAGTTGTGGCTGGGCAGGCCGAGCGCGCCGGTGAGCTGCTCGAGCAGCCCGTACTGCGGCGTGTAGAAGAACAGCCAGATGTTGGCCACCGCGATCATCGGCAGCACGGTCGGCGTGAAGTAGGCCAGCCGCAGGAAGCCGCGGCCGGCGATGCGCCCGTTAACCCACAACGCCATCGCGATCGCCAGCGCGATCGACGCGGGGATCGTGCCGAGCGCGAACCACAGGTTGTTCCACAGCGCCTGCCAGAAGACGTCGTCCTCGAGCATCAGCTGGTAGTTCTCCAGGCCGACGAACACCGCCGGCCGCGCGCCCTTCGGCGTCGAGAAGAAGCTGTGCCACGCGGTCGCGACCGCCGGATAGTGCGTGAACGCGGCGAGCAGCACCATCGCCGGCAGCAGCAGCAGCCAGCCGGTGACCTGCGGCTGGCCACCCCGACGCATCGCGTTCACGCCCCCATCCCCACGACGGTCGCGTCGCGGCCGCGCCGGCTGCGGGCCTTCAGAACCATCAGCGCCGGTACGGCCGCAGGATCCGGGCCGCCTCGCGCTGCGCGTCCTTCATCGCGTCGGCCGGCGACTTCGAACCGGTGAGCGCGGCCTGCAGCCCGTCGTTGAGCGCCTTGGTCACGCGCTGGTTGTCGTGCGTGGACAGCTCGGCGACCGAGAACTGCAGCTGGTCACGCGCGACGGTGGCCTGCGGCACCTCCTGCACGTACTTCTTCATCTCCGGCGTCTCCCACGCGGCCGGCGTCACCGCGACGTAGCCGGTCGCGATGCTCCACTGCGCGGCGCGCTGCGGCGCGGTCGCCCACTTCGCGAACTTCAGCGCCGCGGCCTGCTCCTCGGGCGAGGTCTTCTTGAAGATGTAGAAGTTTCCGCCGCCGGTCGGGCTGCCGCGGCGCTTCTTCTCGGGCAGCATCGCCACGCCGAACGGGAAGCCGGCGTTCGTGCGGATGTTGGTCAGGTTGCCGGTGGTGGTCCAGATCATCGCGGCCTTCTTCTCGAAGAAGTCCTTCGGCGTCGTGCCCCACTCGATGACGCCGCCGGGCATCACCTTGTGTTTCGCCGACAGGTCGACCCAGTACTGCAGCGCCTCGATCACCTCGGGCTTGTCGAAGTACGTCTCGGTGCCGGCCTCGTTCATCAGCAGCGCGCCGTTGGGCGTCGTCAGGCCCTGGAACAGCCAGTACGGGAAGCCCGACGACGGGATCTTCACGCCCCACTGCGTGACGTTGCCGCTGGCGTCGGTCTTCGTGAGCTTCTTCGCGTACTCGACCATCTGGTCCCAGCTCGCGGGGCCCTTGTCGGGATCGAGCCCGGCCTCCCTGAACAGCTCCTTGTTCCAGTACAGCACGATCGTCGAGCGCTGGAACGGCACGCCCCAGGTCTTTCCGCCGGTTCGGCTGTTCATCATGAAGCTGTCGAAGAAGCCGCCGAGCCACTTCCTGTCGTCGGCGCTGGTCGCCAGTCCGTCGATCGGCACGATCGCGTCCTCGTCGATCAGCGTGAACATGTCGGTGGACAGCAGCACCGCGATGTGCGGCGGCTGGCCGCTCTTGAACGCGGTGAGCGCCTTGACGATGCTCTCCTGGTAGGTGCCCGAGTACACCGGCTTCACCTTGATGCCGGGGTTCTCCTTTTCGAAGTCGGCGGCCATCTGGTCGATGGTCTTCGTCACCGGGCCGCCGACGGCGACCGGGTAGTAGAACGTCAGCTCGACCGGCTTTTGCGCATGCGCGGGCAGCGCGGCCGCGATCGTCGACGCGGCGAGCGCCTTCAGCAGGGTCCTTCTCATGGGGTGGTTCTCCTCTCTCGTTGGCCAGCGTGGTGGGGCGCTTCCACCTGCCCCGATCGGATGTCGTCGCGCCGTCGGCCGGTCGCGGCGTCGAAGAAGTGGCGGGCGTCGGCGTCCCACTGCAGCGACACCGCGGTGCCCGGCGCGAGCTCGTGCCGCCCGGGCACGCGCGCGGCGATCGTGTCGGCCCCTGCCGAGCAGGTGACGATCGTATCGGCGCCGAAGTACTCGGCGCTCTGTACGACGGCCGCGAGCCCGCCCGCGTCGGTGATCCGCACGTGCTCGGGGCGCACGCCGAGCTTCAGGTCGTCGCGGCCCGGCGCGGACACGATGTTCATCGGCGGCGTGCCGATGAAGCGCGCCGCGAACAGCGTCGCCGGCCGCGCGTACAGCTCCGCGGGCGTCGCGTCCTGCTCGATGCGCCCGGTGTTGAGCAACACGACCTGGTCGGCCATGCTCATCGCCTCGGTCTGGTCGTGCGTGACGTAGACCATCGTGATGCCGAGCTTCTGCTGCAGCGCGCGGATCTCCCGGCGCATCTCGTGGCGCAGCTGCGCGTCGAGGTTCGACAGGGGCTCGTCCATCAGGCACACCGGCGTCTCGGCGATGATCGCGCGGCCGAGCGCGACGCGCTGCTGCTGGCCGCCCGAGAGCTGGGAAGGCTTGCGGTCGAGCAGCTGCGTCAGGCCGAGCAGGTCGGCCACCCGCGCGAGGCGCCGCGCGTGGTCGCGCGCCGGTTCGCGGCGCACCTTCAGGCCGAACAGGATGTTCTCGCGCACGTCCAGGTGCGGAAAGAGCGCATACGACTGGAACACCATCGAGATGCGGCGCTGCGCGGGCGGCAGCTGCGTCACGTCTCGCCCGTCGATCAGGATGCGCCCCGTGCTCGGCGTGTCGAGGCCGGCGATCATCCGCAGCGTGGTCGACTTGCCGCAGCCCGACGGGCCGAGCAGCACGACGAAGCTGCCCGCCGGTGCGGCGAAGCTCGCGTCGTCGACGGCGACGGCCGCGCCCCAGTGCTTGCTCACGTGTTCGAGTGCGATGGCGCTCATCGGGAAGTCCGCTATTCGATCACCCGATTGTTGCAGCACGGTGTCGGTGCCGGTCGAACCAGCGCGCGAAGTCGGCGCGCTGCGCGACGCTCATGTGAAGCCCGGCCTTCGTCCGGCGCCACAGCACGTCGTCTGCGCTGCCCGCCCACTCGTGCTCGACGAACCACTGGACTTCGCGCTCGCACAGCCCGCCGCCGAAGTCGCGGCCGAGGTCGGCGAGCGTGCGGGCGTCGCCGAGGATCTCGTCGGCGAGCGCACCGTGGCGCCGGAACAGCGCCTCGAGCAGCGGCTGCGGCATTGCCGGGCGACGCGCGCGCAGCAGGTCGCGCGCGATCGCGACGTCTTTCACCGCCCCGGGCAGCGGCTCCTCGTGCGTCCACGCGCCGCGAGCCGACCCCAGCCACGGCTGCAACTTGTCGAGCGCCGCCTCGGCGAGCCGGCGGTAGGTGGTGATCTTGCCGCCGAACACCGCGAGTTGCGCGACGCCGTCTCGATCGTCGACCACCAGCGTGTAGTCGCGCGTGATCTCGGACGGATCGTTCGAGCCGTCGTCGTACAGCGGCCGCACCCCGGTGTAGCTCCAGACGACGTCGTGCTCGACGAGCGGCCTGGCGAGGTAGCGGTTGACCGCGTCGAGCAGGTAACGGGTCTCCTCGACGCTGATCGCGCGCGCCTCGGCGAGGCCCTGCACCGCCACGTCGGTGGTGCCGATCAGCGTGAAGCGGCGCTCGTACGGGATCATGAACACGATGCGCTTGTCGTGGTTCTGCAGGATGAACGCATGCTCGCCCGGGTACGCGCGGGGCACCACGACGTGGCTGCCCTTGACCAGCTGTACCCGGGCCGGTACGTCGCCGCCCCCGGTGGCGTCGAGCACCGGCTTCACCCACGGGCCGGCCGCGTTGACCAGCACCCGGGCGCGCAGCGTGCCTTGCGCGCCCGTCCTGGTGTCCTCGATCGTCGCCTGCCAACGGCCGTCGCGCCGCTCGGCCGAGACGAAGCGGGTGCGCGGCATGAGCAGCGCGCCGTGCGCCTGCGCCGAGCGCAGGTTCAGGATGACCAGGCGCGCGTCGTCGACCCAGGCGTCGGAGTACGCGAAGCCGCGCGTAATTCGAGGATCGAGCCCGGCGCCATAGCCGTCCGGCGCCAGCCGCACCGCGCGCGACTTCGGCAGGCTGATGCGGCCGCCGAGATGGTCGTAGAGCCACAGGCCGGTGCGGATCATCCACGCCGGGCGAAGGCCCGCGACCTGCGGCATGACGAAGCGCAGCGGCCACGCGATGTGCGGCGCGAGCCGCAGCAGCACTTCGCGCTCGGCCAGCGCCTCGGCGACCAGCCGGAACTCGTAGTGCTCGAGGTAGCGCAGGCCGCCGTGGATCAGCTTGGTGCTGGCCGAGGAGGTCGCGCCGCCGAAGTCGCCCTGCTCGAGCAGCGCGACGCGCAGGCCGCGGCCGGCCGCGTCGCGCGCGATGCCCGCGCCGTTGATGCCGCCGCCGACGACGAGCAGGTCGAGTCCGTCGGCCGCCTGCGTCACGCGCGCCTCCCCGGGCGCGACCTGGCCGGCGCGTCGCCGGCGAGCAGCAGGCGCGCGGTCGGCTCGTCGACGATCAGCGTGTTGACGAAGCCGCCCGCGAGCGCCGCGCGCAGGCCCTCGGCCTTGCCGGTTCCGCTGGCGACGCAGATCGAGTGCTTCGCGCGGCGCAGCAGCGACAGGTCGGGGCCGCTCGCGCGCGCGTTCAGCGCGATGTCGTCGTAGCTGCCGTCGGCGCGGAAGAACACGGTCGCGATGTCGCCGACGACGCGGTCGCGGCGCAGGCTGCGCAGGTCGGCCGGCTCGAGGAAGCCGCCGCTGTGCACGTGGCTGGGCACCTGGCCCGAGAACGCGCCCACGCTGAAGACCAGGATCCGCGCGCGCCGCTGCAGTTCGAGCAGGCGCCTGACGCTGCGCTCGCGCCACAGCGCCGTGCGGGTCTGCGCGTAGTCGAAGAACGCCGGTACCGGAAACGCGTGAGGGCGCGCGCCGTAGTTCTGCGCGATGCGCATCACGATGTCGCTGCTGAAGGTGCTGTCGATGTCCTGCGCGGTGCCCGAGCCGTTGAGCGCGACCACGTCCACGTTGGCGAGCGGCTTCGGCGAGAGCTTCGAGGCCACCTTGCGCAACGTCGTGCCCCACGCGATGCCGACAACGGCGTCGGCGTCGACGACCGTGTTCAGGTAGCCGGCGGCGAAGGCGGCCACCCGCTCGAGCCAGTCGTGCTCGTCGGCGGTCTCGGGCACCGACACGACGCGGGCGACGCGCAGGCCGAAGCGCTCGCGAAGCCGCGCTTCGATGCCCTGCGGGTGCTGCGCCGGGTCGTGGATGCGGATCTCGACCAGGCCGCGCTCGTGCGCGCGCGACAGCAGCCGCGACACCGTCGAGCGCGACGTGCGCAGCTCGTCGGCGATCCGGGCCGTCGTGAGGTGATCGTAGTAGTACAGGCGCGCCACGCGGATCGACAGCGCGTCCTGCTCGCTGGCATGCATGCACGGATTTTCATGGAGTTTGCACGAACGTGCAAGCCCGCGCGGGCTGCTCGCCGTGCGAGACTGCGGCCAGCCTTGTCGAGCCGCCTACCGCCATGCCGCTGAGCTCCAACCGCCTGCTGAACACCTTCCTCACCGGACTGCTCGCCGCGCTGCCGCTGGCCGCGACGGTGCTGGTCTTCGCCTGGGCCGTGCGAGTGCTGGTCGACTACCTCGGCCCGGGCAGCTACGCCGGGCGCGTGCTCAAGGCGCTCGGCCTGGGCTTCGCCAGCTCGGAGGCGGCCAGCTACCTGCTCGGGGTCGGCATCGTGGTCGCCGCGATCTTCGTCCTCGGTGCTCTGGTGCAGACGCGGCTGCGGCGCGTGCTCGCGGCGGCGCTCGACGCGGTCGTCATGCGCATCCCGGTTGTGCGCAGCGTCTACGACATGGCGAGCAAGCTCGTCGGCCTGCTCGGCCAGCGCGAGCAGCACGGGATGCACTCGATGAGCCCGGTATGGCTGCACTTCGGCGGCGTCGGCGGCGTCGCGGTGCTCGGGCTGTTGTCGACCAACGAGCCGGTGCGCGTGGGCGAGCTCGACTACCTCGCGGTGCTGGTGCCGACCGCGCCGGTGCCGGTGGGCGGCGGGCTGCTGTACGTGCCCCGCGACTGGGTGACGCCCGCCGACGTGGGCATCGACGGGCTGACCAGCATCTACGTGTCGATGGGCATCACGTCGAAGCAGCACATCGGCCCGGCGCGGTAGATCCGCGCGTCCATCGTCGCCAGCGCCGGAGACACGGCCACCGGCGCGCCGCAGTGCGCGAGCACGTCGTGCTGCAGGTCGATGCCGGGCGCGATCTCGACGAGCACCAGCTGGCCGTCGACCAGCCGGAACACCGCGCGCTCGGTCACGTACAGCACGTCGGTGCCCTGCCGCGACGCGTACTCGCCGCTGAACGACAGGTGCCCGACCCGCGGCACGAGCTTGCGCGACCGGCCCTCGCGGACGATGCGCAGCCGGCCGTCGCCGGCCTCGACCTGCAGGCCGCCTGCGGTCAGCGTGCCCATGAAGACCAGGCGTCGCGTCGACTGCGTGATGTTGACGAAGCCGCCCACGCCGGCCAGCAGCCGGTGCTCGCCCTCGCCGAACAGGCTGACGTTGACGTTGCCGTGGCCGTCGAACTCGGCCAGCCCGAGGAACGCCATGTCGATGCCGCCGCCGTCGTAGAAGTCGAACTGTGCCGGCTCGTCGACGATCGCCTCGGGGAACTCGGACGCGCCGAACGACAGGCCGTCGGCGGGCGTGCCGCCGATCGGGCCCGACTCGACGGTGAGCACGAAACCGCCGACGCCCTCTTCACGGGCCACCGCGCCGACGCCGGCGGGCATGCCGACGCCGAGGTTGACGACCCGCGGGCGATGCGCGGCCAGCTCGAGCAGCGCGCGGCGCTGGACGATCCGGCGCGCGTCGAGCGCGGCCGGTGCGGGCTTCGCCGCCGCGCCTGGCGAGCTGGTCGCTGCGACTCCGGCAGTCGCGGCGGTGGCAGCGATTCCGCCGGCGTCCCCGCCGCGGCCCGCTTCCGCGGCGCCCCCCTCCGCCCCCTCACGCGGCGCCGCGCGCATGTAGTCCAGGTTCAGGTATTCGCCGAAGGTCATCGAGTGGTGGTCGGCGTCCTCGCCCACCTCGACGACGTAGTCGACCAGGATGCCCGGCACGCGCACGCGCTGCGGGTCGTCGTGCGCGTCGACTACGCGCTTGACCTGCGCGATCACGATGCCGCCGCTGTTGTGCGCCGCCTGCGCGATCGCCAGCATCTCGTGATGGAACGGCTCGTGCTCGGTGGTCAGGTTGCCGCGCGCGTCGCTGGTCGTCGCGCGGATCAGCGCGACGTCGATGCGCATCGGCCGGTAGCGCAGCCACTCCTCGCCGTCGATCTCGAGGAGGTCGACCAGGTCGGCCGTGGTGCGCGCGTTGAGCCTTCCGCCGCCGTGGCGCGGGTCGATGAAGGTGTGCAGGCCGATCTTCGTGATCACGCCCGGCTTGCCGCCCGCGATCGCGCGATACAGGTGCGTGATCACGCCCTGCGGCAGGTTCCATGCTTCGCAGCGGTTCTCGAGCGCGAGCCGCGACAGCTTCGGGGCCGAGCGCCAGTGGCCGCCGACGATTCGCCGGGTCAGTCCCTCGTGGCCGAAGTGGTTGACGCCGCGGTCGCCGCGGTCACCCTGGCCGGCCGAGTAGACCAGCGTGAGTTGCGACGGCGTGCCGTGCGCGAGGAAGCGGCGCTCGATCGCCGCGGTGACCGCCTCGGCGTGTCCTGCGCCGACGAAACCCGCGCAGGCCAGCGTCGCGCCGTTGGGGATCAGCGCGACGGCGTCGTCGACGCCGACGCGCTTCAATAGGTGACCATGCTGGTGTCGGTTTCGACCCGCACGACGTCGCGGCCGAGCGCCGCGACCACGCTGGCCGCGTATCGGTCGGCCCATGCGGCGTCGCTCCGGAACTGCCCGGCGCCGGCCGCCGCGGCGACCGCGAGCACCTTGTCGGCGACCAGCACCTTGCCCGATGCGCGCATCGGCTCGGCCCCCAGCGCGACGAACTGCTCGTCGAGCCAGCGACGCGCCTCGTCGCTGCCGAGCCTGAGCTTCGGGCTCAGGCTGAACACCGTGCCGGGTGCGAACCGGACGTTGACCTCGATCGTCATCATGGTCTCCGAGGGCCCGGGCGCAAGTCTGCCAGAACCGGGACCATGACGCGCGGACCTTTTACACCCCCCAGGTGACGTCCTTGCCTGCCGCGTGGGCCGCCTCGAGCATCTCGATGAACGGAAACGCGCGCTGGGCGAGCGAGACCGGGTAGGCCTCGTCCTCTTCGGCGGCGGCTCGAGGCTTCGCGGGCGCGACGCCGCCCTGGCTCTCGGCGCGCAGCGCGGCGCGCTCGTCGTCGATCGCCTTGCGCAGCGCGGCGATCGCCGCCGGCATCTGGTCGACGGTGACGATGCCGGTGGCCCCCGGCGTCTTGCCGACGATCTTCAGGATCCACTCCGCGACCGGCTTCGTCATGACGACGGAGCCGGTGGCGCGCGACTTGAACTCGTAAATCATGGCCTGCC